>JAEUIF010001153.1 GCA_016795185.1 Planctomycetia bacterium
AATCCGAGCTTCCGCGAAGGCCGGGCCGAGGCTACCGGGCTGCCCGATGGCGTCGCCGACCTGGTCTTGTCAGCCCAGGCCTTCCACTGGTTCGAGCCTGTGGCGACGTTGCGAGAGTTTCACCGGCTGCTCAAGCCCAGCGGTGGGGTCGCGCTCTTCTGGAACGAACGCGATGAGACCGACCCTTGCACGGCGGCCTACGGACAGGTGGTGCGCTCGACGAAGGACGCGGCGGGCATCGAAAAGTCGCGGCATCACAGCGGCGATGCCCTGCTGGTCCATCCGGAATTCCAGCACGGTGAACGTGTCTGGTTCAGTCACGAACAGTTGCTGGATGAAGCGGGCCTGCTGGGCCGGGCGTTGTCGGTTTCCTACGCTCCCAAAGAGCCCGACGCCATCGAGCAGTACAAGGCGCGCTTGCGGGAGGTGTTTGGCAAGTTCCAGCACGACGGGACTGTCGTGCTGCGGTATCGCACGCTGCTGATTCTGGCACAATGCAGGGCGGCCGGCTAACGCGGCAGCGGCACGCTGAGGATCGGCTTGTCGCCCGGCTGCGAGTAGGTTTCGACCACCTCGCGGACCACCCATTCCTCGATGGTCCAGTCGTAGGCGGCCCAGGCCAGGGTGCGGAAGATGCTGAGCACCTTGTCGCCGTGGTCGTAGACGCGGTCGGTGCCGCCTGGATAGAAGTAAGTCGCGCCGCGATAGCGGAATTCGAGCACCGCTTCGTAGTAGTTCATGCCGCCGACGCCGCCGACTTGCCCGGCCCGCGAGTTATGATGATCGACCAGGAAGAGCTGCCAGGTTTCACCGTTTGCAGCCCGTTTCTTCACCGGCGGATCGCCCAGGCCGCCGCGCTGGGCCTGCTTCCCATTCGGCAGACGAGCGTGAAAGGCCGTGGTAGTAATCTCCCCTTCCATGCCGACCATGCGGCCCACCAGCCCAACGTACTCGACGATGGAAATACAGCTCGCACCCTTCGGTTGCAATTGCCGGCTTTCGGGCACGCGCCAGGCTTGCTCGCGCGGATAGTGGCGCGTCGGCAGATACGCTTCGACGTTTTCGCGCATCAGTTCCCAGAGCAACCACGGCTCGGCGGTGGTCAGGCCGGCTTTCGCCTGCACCGCCGCCACGGCACGCACCGCCAGGTCCATGCGCACGTCCGTCGGCACGCCGCGCGCTTCCTCCACTCCCTGCGGCCGTCCGAGGATGGCGTAGACCGTGTGCGGCCCGGTGATACCCAGGTCGATGCGCCGTTGGTGGGCGGTCCCTGGCTGCATCGTCAAGGTCCACCGAATCGGTTGTTCGATCTTGCGCACCGCCAGGCCCAACGGCTGGCCTGCCGTCACGTCAATGGCTTGGAGCGGTTCTCCGCTGGACACCAACTCCTGGCGGAAACACAGCGCGGGCTCGGCGCTCTTGCCTTCGAGCAAGCATGGCATCCCAGCAGGCAATGCCGGAAGGGCCAGGCTGACCGTTGCTCGAACGAAGGACTTCGTCCCGACGGTATGGCTAATCGGCGCGTTGATAGCCGGGATTCGCGCCCAGGCCGTGCAGGGGTAGCGGTCGCCGGCGGTCAACAGGTCGGTCGTATTCCGGCAGAGCAAACCGTGATCGGAGGTAAAGCGCAGGGCCACCACTTGGCCGTGCGGTGCGGCGGCGCGCGCGGCCGGCACGCTGGCCAGCAACCAGAGGAGCATCAATGCGCAGCGCAAGCCGTACAAGAACCGTTGCGGGCAGGCCACGAGTCCGTCTCCAGGCGAGGCAGGCGGCGGAATGT
>JAEUIF010001158.1 GCA_016795185.1 Planctomycetia bacterium
CAGGACATCTTCGGCATCCGGCCCCCGGTCGTTCGCTTGTTGCCCGGCGACGGCCGCGTCGATGGCTACGACAAGGTCAGCGCCGCGCTGCCGTTCTCCACCGCGACCACGGAAGGCCAGTTGCGGATCGCCGAGGAGACGGTGCGGCGGATGTTCGAGTTGCCCGACAAGAAAACCAGCTACAAGCTGTGGGCGCGACCGAGCGAGCAATCGAAAGGGCACGTGCTCGAATTGCCCGATGGCTGGTACGTATCGTTCAACACCGATACGACCTCCAGTCCGCTGGGCAAAAGCAATAGCCCGGACGGCAAGAATCCGAATGGCTTTCCCGGTCCGCGCAAGCCCGGCTTGCATCGCCTGCGCATTTCGGCCTACGGCTATCAAACCGACAAGCCGCTGCCGGTCGGCATCTATGTCGGCCACGTCTGGGCCTATCCACAGATTCTGAACCTGGTCAAGATCATCGAGATTCCGCCAGGGAAGCCGGCAGTGGTGGAAGCCGACGTCTACCTGCGCACCGGCCGCGATAGCGACGGCGGCAGCGACGACGGCATCCGACTGATTCCGCTGGGGCTGGGCGTGCCCGTGCCGAAGAACACGCAGGCCTCGGTGCTGGGTAAAGGTCCGGGGCTGGCGCTCCAGTGCATCGAAGTCGAGGAACTCGAGGACACGGTCGCGGGCCAGCGCCTGGTCGCGGCGGAACTGCCCCCGGACATCCGCGCCGCCTTCGCCAAGAACGCCACGCTGAAGAACGCCAAGGTGCCGCGCGATGAACTCCAGGCTGCGGTGGAAAAGAGTTTTGCCCAGATCGGCGCGCGCCTGTTCCGCCGCGATTTGACCCGGGCCGAGCTGGCCAGCAGCGTGGACCGCTACTTGAAAGCGGTGGATGCCGGAACTGGCCTGAAGCCCGCTTTCGTGCAGGAAGTGGCAGCGCTGATGACCGCGCCCGATTTTCTCTGCGTTCTGGAATCACCGGGCAAGCTGAGCGACTTCGCGCTGGCCGCCCGGCTGTCATACTTCCTGTGGAACTCAGCCCCCGACGCGGAACTTCTCGAAGTCGCCCGGCAGGGAAAGCTCACCGACCCGGCAGTGCTGCGGGCGCAGACCGAGCGGCTGCTGCAAGACGCGAAATCCGAACGCTTCGTGAAGGATTTTCTCGACCAGTGGCTCGGCCTGTGGGGCATCGATAACACCACGCCCGACAAGGACCTGTACCCCGAGTACGACGACCTGCTCAAGTTCTCCAGTGTGCTGGAAACGCAGGCGACGTTCCGCCACATGCTCGACAAGAACCTGAGCGTGCGCGATTTCGTGGCCCCGCAGTGGGCGCTGATCAACGCGCGGCTGGCCCGGCATTACGGCTTTCCCGAGGTCGAGGGTTTCGCCATCCGCGAGGTACGCCTGCCGGCGGAGACGCCTTTCGGCGGCCTCTGGACCCAGGCCGCCCCGATGAAAGTAACCGCGAACGGCACGCTGACCTCGCCGGTCAAGCGCGGCGTCTGGGTGGCGGAACGGCTGCTCGGCACGCCGATCCCGGCCCCGCCGCCGAACATCGACCCGGTCGATCCGGACACGCGCGGGGCCAAGACGCTGCGCGAGCAACTCGCGCTGCACAGCGGCAAGGGCTCGTGTGCGGCGTGCCATGCCCGCTTCGACCCCTACGGTTTCGCGCTGGAGAGCTTCGATGTGATGGGCGGCTTCCGCACGCAGTATCGCATCGTCGATGCTGCCGTTCCGGGCAAGGCCAAGTGGAAAGACGGTTTGCCCGTGGACTCCACGGGCGTGACCCCGGACGGCAAAGCGTTCACGGGAGTCAAGCAACTACGCGCGATGCTCGCCCAGAACCCCGACCAACTCGCCCGCGGCGTCACGCGCCACCTGCTCACCTACGCCACGGGGCAACCGGCGACGCCCGTCGAGCAACCGACGATCGACGCCATCGTACAGGGGGCCGCGAAGGACGACTACGGGCTGCGTTCCCTGGTGCATGGCGTCGTGCAGAGCGAGGTGTTTCGCTCGAAGTAGTGCTGCGAACGGCGAGCGGCGGGCGTAA
>JAEUIF010001185.1 GCA_016795185.1 Planctomycetia bacterium
CCCGAAGAGGACGTCGCGGCGCCAGCGTCGGACCCGGCAGCCACGGCGATTCTGGCCGATGCGCCGCGGGCGACGGCCGTGCCTGTGCCATTGACGGAAATCATGGAAGTGCCGCCGCGCCGCCGCGCCACCTGGCCGAAGCTGGCAGCCATCGCGGTGGGCGCCTTGCTGCTGCTAGGCGCGGGCGCGCTGCTCTTCGGGCTGCTTGGTGATGCAGGCCGACAGTCGCCCAGCAGCATCGCGGAGAGCCGGCCAGCCGCCACGCGGCATGTCCCGATTCGGCAAACCGTACCCAAGCTCACGCTACGCGCCATTCCGCTGGAAGAGCGCTTCGACTGGCAGCCCAAGGAACTGGTCGAAGTCCTGGGCGAGCATCGCCTGCGCCACTGGGGCGTGGTCCAGAACGTCGGCTTCGGCCCGGCGCAGAAGGTGGCCTTCAGCTACGGCACCGACCATGTCCTGCGCGTCTGGAACACTAACAGCGGACGCGAGGTCAATGCCTTCACCGAGCGCAAGGGCCTCGGCATACCGAAAGTGCTGTCGCCTGACGGGCGGACGTTGGCCTACACCGGCAACGATTTCGCCGTCCAGTTCATGGACTTACGGACGGGCAAAGAAGGCGCGGTCTGCACCGGGCACAAGAACCGCATCCAGTTGCTGCGCTTTTCGGACGACGGCAAGACGCTCGGTTCGGCCAGCCAGGACGGTTCGATCCGTCTCTGGAATGTCGCCAATGGCCGGGAGCGCGCCGTGGTGCCCAAGGATCCGCAGGCGCCCGTCATCACCTTCACGTTGTCCACCGACGGCAAGCTGCTGGCGCATAGCGGGGCCAATTTCACCGTGCGCGTCTGGGACGTGGCCGCCAACCGGGAGAAAGGCGTCCTGTCCGGCCACAAGCATCACCCCCTGACGCTGGAGTTCTCGCCCGACGGCCAGTGGCTGGCGTCGGCGGGTCTCGACCGCACCATTCGCGTCTGGAACCTGAACACGCTGAAGGAGCATGTGGTCTTGCAAGGCTTCCCGAACCCGATCACGGCGCTGGCTATCGCCCCCGACAACAAGACGCTTGTGATGGGCGGTTTGGAAGGTTATTTGAAGGTCTGGGACTTCGCCGCGAACAAGGAAGGGCCTGGCCATCATGGCCATCTGGCGGGCGTCAACACGCTGGCCGTGACTCCGCACAACAAACTGCTGATATCCGGTTCGGGCGACGGCACGGTGCGTTTCTGGGAACTGGCCACGCTCAAGGAGTCGTTTCCGCTGGCGGGCCATCGAGCGTTGGTGCGTCACGTGGCGTTCCTGCCCGACGGCAAGTCGCTGATCTCCAGTTCGGGCGACAAGTTCGTCCGTGTCTGGGACCTGGCCAAAGCGGAAGAGCGGCTGACCTTCGTGGCTGCCCCTGAGCCGACGCCGCCGGCGGCGATTCAAGCACTCGCGATCAGTTTGCCCGAAGGCCGCGCGGTGGCGACCGCGAGTCACGACGGCAGCATTCGCGCTTTCGACGTTGCGACCGGCAAGGAGGAGCGCCTGCTCTCGCAGTTGCCAGGGCTGATGCCGACCGAACTCGCTTACGCCCGCAATGGCAGCGTGCTGGCGGCGGCGCTGTCGGACTTCACCATCCGTTTGCTCGATCCCGCGTCCGGCCGGGAACGCTCCTTGCTCAAGGGCCACACCGCCCGGCTGCACGCACTGGCCTTCTCGCCCGATCATCAAGTGCTGGCTTCGGGTGGCGCGGACGGCAAGCTCCGCCTGTGGAACCCGGCGACCGGCGCGGCGCGCTGGACCGCGCCGGAGAGCATCGGCGGCATCGGAGCGCTGGCCTTCTCGGCAGACGGCAAGACCGTGGCGGCCAGCGGCGGCGACGACCGCTTCGTCCACCTGTACGACGTGCCGGGCCAGAGCGAGCGCGGCACACTGTCCGGCCACACGGGCCGCGTCACCGGACTGGCCTACTCGCCGACCGAGAACTTGCTGGCCGCGTCCGGACTGGATGGCCGTATCATCGTCTGGAACACCGACAACCGCCAGGTGGTGCGCGAATGGCCGTTGCCCGGCGTCGTCTGGAATGTCGCCTTCAGTCCGGACGGCAAACACCTGGCGACGGCCAACAGCAACGGCACCGTCTACATCCTTCAGACCCCCGCAGCCGTCGCCAAATAACTCTCCGCCATTCTCCACGGGAGCGAATCATGACCAAGCGTTTGCTGGCCCTGCTGAGCCTCGCCTTTTGCACCGGCGGCGCGCTCGCGCAGGACAAGGTCGAGCCAAAGGACCGCATCCTGCGACTTTTTCGCGACGAGTTCATCCGCGTGACGCCGGGCATGGGCCAGTTTCCCGCAGCCTTCAAGATGGGCGCGGATGACGGCGCGGACAGTGAGAAACCGATCCGCGAAGTCAAGTTCAAGCGGCCGTTTGACATGGCCAAGTATGAGGTCACGCAGGAACTGTACGAGACGGTCATGGGCAAGAACCCCAGCCGCTGGAAGGGGCCGCGCAATTCGGTGGAAGTCGTCAGCTGGCACGAGGCGAACGAGTTCTGCAAGAAGGCCACGGCCGAACTGCGCACGCGGAAGCTGATCGGCGAGGATGAAGTGATCCGCCTGCCCACCGAGGCTGAGTGGGAATACGTGTGCCGTGCGGGCACCGCCACGCGCTACTCGTTCGGCGACAAGACCGAGGAACTCGGCGATTACGCCTGGTTCACCGGCAACGCCAAGGGCAACGATCCGCCCGTGGGCAAAAAGAAGGCGAACCCCTGGGGCTTCTACGACATGCACGGCTACATCTGGGAATGGGTGCAGGACGCCTGGCAGCCCAACTACGAAGGCGCGCCGAGCGACGGCAGCGCCCGCGAGAATCCGCAGGCCAAGGAACGGGTC
>JAEUIF010000472.1 GCA_016795185.1 Planctomycetia bacterium
GCGCTCGCCTATCGGCTCGCGGCTAAACGGTTTTGTCCTGCGAGCCCGCCCATGCCCCGCGCCAAGCCTACCGTGGTCCGTCTCCACGAACTGACGCCCGGTCAGCACGCCGATTTCTTCGCCCTGCTCGCCGAACGCACCCGCGGCGCGACCCGCGACGGCAAGCCGTTCTACACCTGCCGGTTTCGCGATCTCCAGCGCACGGTCAGCTTCATGGTCTGGGCCGACGGCGGCCACTTCGAGGCGTGCGAAGGGGAGTGGAAGGTCGGTCAATTCTTCAAGATTCGCGGGATGCTGACCGAGCACGAGCGCTACGGCTTGCAGGTGGACGTGCAGCAACTCCGGCCGGTCGTGGACGCGGACCGCGCCGAAGGCTTCGAGCCGGCGGAGTTCGTCGAAGGCAGCCGCTGTGACGCCGACGCGATGCTGGCCGAACTGCGGGCGGAAGTGGAGAAGCACATCGCGGATGTCCCGCTGCGTCGCCTGGTGCTGACCATTCTCGATCGCCACGCCGAGCCGTTGAAACGCTTGCCTGCCACCCAGCGCCACTTCTATCCGTTTCCTGGCGGCCTGCTGGAACACACTCTCTCCGTGACACGCTCCTGCATCGACCTGGCAGAGCGCTACGCGGCGCGCTACCCCGACCTGCAACCGCCGCTCAACCGCGACCTGGTGACGGCCGGCGCGGCGCTGCACGACATCGGCCGGGTACTCGAACTAACCGACGAGTTGATCGAAGTGCGCCGCACGCCAGCGGGCGGCCTGCTCGGCCATCTCTTCCTGGCGCAGAACCTGGTGCGCGACACGGCGCGGGAACTCGGCGATGTGAACCCGGAATTGCTCCTGCTGCTGGAGCACCTCATCATTTCCCATCTCAATCACCCCGAATGGGGGTCGCCCCGGCTGCCGCTCCTGCCGGAATGCCTGATCCTGCATCATGCCGACGACCTGGACGCCAAGCTGGAAATGTACACGCGCTGCCTGATGAAAGACCGCGCGGACGGCCCCTTCACCGACCGCGATCCAGCGCTGGGCAAGCAGCTGTTCAAGGGGCGGACGGTTTAGTGGCCGCCGGTCGCGGCTTCCGCCGGGAGGTTGTAGAACGCCAGCGCGATGATCCCGTAGACCGCGAGCAGCATCACGCCCTCCATCCAGTGCGATTCACCGTCCTGGCAAATCTGACCCAGCACCAGGATCGACGCCAGGATGGTAATCAACTCCAGCAGTGTGAAGTGCAGGTCGAGCACCGGGCTATGGCCCATCGCCATGCTGGCGAAGACGAGCACCGGAGCGACGAACAGCGCGATCTGGATGCTGCTGCCGACGGCGATGTTCACCGCCAGGTCCATCTTGTCCTTCATGGCGACGAGCACCGCGGTCGAGTGTTCCGCCGCGTTGCCGATGATGGCCACGACGATGACGCCGACGAACACCTGGTTGCCCAGCACCTGGCCGGCCGCTTCCACCGAGCCGACCAGGAATTCACTCATCACCGCCACGCCGACCGTGCTCAGCCCCAGCACGATCAGCGAGGTCTTGCGGCTCCATTCCGGCTGGTGGTGCTCGCCCGTGGTGGGCAGCTGGTCTTCCGGGCCGGCAAACAGGTGCTGGTGCGTCCGCAGCGAGAAGACCAGGCTGAGCAGGTAGACGCCCATGAGTACGACGGCGATTTCTTCGCTCAGGGTTTCGACGCGGCGCACGCCGTCCGGTTGCGGGTGGCCGTGCGCCAGGACTTCCCAGAACAGGGTCGGCATCACCAGGCCGACGCAGGCGAGCGTCAGCATGGTGGCGCCCATGCTGGCGGCCGTCCTGTTGAAGACCTGACGCGGATAGCGGACACCGCCCATCAGCATGGCCAGGCCCAGCACTAACAGGACGTTGCCGATGATCGAGCCGGTGATGGACGCCTTGACGAGGTCGAAAAATTGCGGGCCCTTGCGGAGCGCGATCAGGGCGATGATGAGTTCGGCCGCGTTGCCGAAGGTGGCGTTGAGCAACCCGCCGATGCCGGCGCCGAGCGTCTCGGCGAGGTTCTCCGTGGCGCGGCCCATCAGGCCGGCGAGCGGGATCACCGCCGTGCAGGAGACGACGAAGATCCAGATCGGGTTGGCGTGGGCGAATTCCAGCGCGACCGCCAACGGCACCGTCAGCAGCAGCCATTGCAGCGGATTCTCGCTGAGCCAGCGCAGCACGCGGGCCGGTGGCGACAGGGCAGGTTCCGACGCGGAATGCGAGGATGGTTTCGACATGGGCGACGTTATACCAGATGCGGGAGGCTTGTAACAGGGGTGGAAGGGGTCCGAAGTACGTCGGGCTTTCCAGCCCGACTAAAGCAGCAGCGATCAACTTCGTCCGTGCTGCTCAGATCGTGCAACTCCGGCGCGAGTGTCGGGCTGGAAAGCCCGACGTACCTTAGGCGGATTACTACTTCCGCCGCGCCAGGCTGCGCTGGATGTACTCCACGGCGTCCGGCGTCTGGCAACTGGTCGCGCCGTGGTCCACTTCGACCTTGCCGATGCGCTGCGCGGCTGCCAGCGCCAGTTTCGTCAGCATCTCATTGCGCAGGCCGATGGCGATGACCGCACCGTTCATCGTGTGCCGGACGCGGTTCGGAGCGCGGTGAATGCCTTTTTCTATCGCGGCCAGGTAATCTTCAAAGAACTCATCGGGCAAGTCCTTGCTGTCCATCGCCAGGCGGGCGATCAACGTCCAGCCGGCGGCGGCCAGCCATTCGCCCTTCTTGCTGTGCCAGCTTTTCGCCTTGCTCACCGCATGCTCGGTGCGGGCCGCGAAGCCGGCGAAGGCATCGGTGATGACATAGTTGGCGAGGTCCTTGGCCCACTGGTCGAGCTGCGCGGCGGTGGTCTGTTCGGGGTCGGCGATCATGGTGGCCAGCACACGGGCATCGTGATTGCCCGTGGCCCAGAGTTGTTCCGCCAGGGCGTGATCGGTCCTGAGCTTCTTGACCAGCGTTTTGAGGTGGGCGTAGCTGACCCCGAATGTCGGCTCACCAACGCCGTGCCGGGCATAAATTTCGCGATGCTGCGCGCTGCCAGCCTGTTCGAGTGCTTGCAGCGCTGCGGTGAGATTCATGCGTCCTCCGGGATCAGCCGTCACGGCAGCGACAAACCGGCCCGCGTTTTCGGTACGAACGGCAAGGTTCCGCCAGGTTTCGGAAGAAGTTGTCAGAGGTGCAGTCGTTTTGCCCGACGAACGTCAGGCACATGATAGGAACAGAGTGTTCCTGGCGGTGACCACGGGTGTGGGCGATAGGCCACGGACCGATGGGTCACGGGATTGGACCCCAAACCGGCAAGATGCCGGCCCTCTCCCGATTGTCCTCAAGGGCACCGTCAGTGGCCCGCCAGGGACACTCTTCCCCACAGCATATCGAGTCGCCATTGTCGCCGACAAGGCCACCGCACCCTGCAAGCACTCGAATCCGTTCGTCACCCGTCAAACCTTGACGATTGCTCCGCGCCGCACGATTCCGCCCGCGATCATTTCTCGCAACCGACCTTGCGCTGCTACGGAACAAGCGTATACTAGTAATGGTTGTGGAAGGAACGGCTCAACCTCGAACCACCTTCAAGAATCTCTCCTTCCACTCCCAACTGGAGGACCGTGCTATGCCTGCCAAGATCAGCCCCGAGCAACACCCCGAAACGAGCATGGAAACCCTCACCCGCGCCCTGACCCAACCGTTCGACCCGAAGCAGGTGAAGTTCAAACCGGCGGTGGTCAGCGGCAACCGCGCGATGGCCCTGGCCTACGTCGATGCCCGCGTGATCCAGGACCGCCTCGATGAAGTGCTGGGCGTCGGCGGCTGGCAGGACGACTACGAAGCGCTGCCCGACGGTTCGGTCATCTGCCGGCTACGCTTGAAGCTCGGCAAGCGCTGGATCACCAAGGTCGATGTCGGCGGCCCCAGCGAGCAACCCGACGGCGGCGACCGCCTCAAAGCGGCCTTCAGCGACGCCTTGAAGCGCGCGGCGGTCAAGTTCGGTATCGGCCGCTACCTGTACCGGCTGCCGGTGCAATGGGCGGACTACGACCCGCAGCGGCGCCAGTTTACGCAGCCGCCGCGCTTGCCGGCCAACGCGGTGCCGGCCCGCGAGCCGGAAACGCCGACGAAACCGGCGCTGAAGACTGCCCTGCACACGTTGCCCGCCAACGGCACGGAGTTGCAAAAGCGCCTGCTGGACTATGAAGCCAAGCTGGTGACGCAGCACGTCTGCGAGCGCGGGCAACTGCTACAGCACGTCCAGGCGGCAGGAGCGAAGGCCGGCTACCCGGTGGAGATGTCCACCTGGAGCGGTGCGGCGATCGTGCTCGCCGTCGAGGAAACCAAGCGCTTCGAGCACGAAGCCCGCCAACGTCGTCCGGAACGCAAGGAAGTGGCTTGATGTCAGTTCAGGGTTGGCTCTGCGCTGGTAGTTCCGCCTTCAGGCGGCGAGTCGCTCCACCGCCTGAAGGCGGAACTACGAACTTCGAGCCACTTCACTCGCTGCGGCCCCAGATCAATTCAGCCGCAATCAGCAAGACCAAAGCTACCGTCACCGCAAGCGCCGCCGCACGGTCCACCTGCGGCGGTCTTTGGTTCAGTCCGAAGTGCGGTCCCAGACGATGCCAGAGCGCCAAGCCCAACCCCCACGCCACGATACCGAAGAGTTGCAAGGTCCAGCGCGGCGCGCCGAGGCGCAGCAGGTCACGGGCATCGCCCACGGGGTCGAAGGCACCGAGCAGCAGGTACGCGCCGTTGGCGATCAGGCAGAAGCCGGCAAAAAAGCGGGCCAGATACCAGAAGCGCCAACGAACGACGTTCGCCGCCGCCCAGCCGAGCACCGGTAGCAAGCAACCCCAGACCGCGCCACCCCAGGCGACGAACAGCGGATGCGGGTTGTCGTGTGGGTCGGTGCGCGAGATGACCAGCGGGTGCAGCACCACTTGCCCGACGCTGCCGCCGCTGAACCACAGGTGCAGGCAGTGGCCGAACTCGTGGACCACCATCATGGCCAGCCAGGAGTAAGCGAGCGTCGAGCCGATCAGGAGGGCTTGCCAGGCGCGGGCCATTGAAAGCATCCCGCACGATACGCGCCTACCAGTGTCAGCCAACGACCCGATTGCGGCCAGTGCGTTTCGCTTCGAGCAGCCGGTCGTCGGCGCGCTGGAGCAAGTCGTTGACGGTGACCGGCTCCTCGCCATTGACGGCGGCCACCCCCAGACTGATCGTCAGGTTGAAGGGCTTGCCTTCGTACTCAAAGGACTTCTGCTCGACCAGCACGCGGATGCGCTCGGCGAGGTCGCTGGCGCCCTGCGGCGACGCCTCGACCAGCACCAGGGCGAACTCCTCGCCGCCGTAGCGGGCGAAGAGGTCTTC
>JAEUIF010001229.1 GCA_016795185.1 Planctomycetia bacterium
CACCCTGCGCCTCAACTGTGCGGTAGGGGATATGCGTGTCCACCACCCGCGTCCCGCCGGCGAGGCAGGTGGGGGTTTCCAGCCCTACACGCAGCGCCGAAACTGTGCGGCATGCAAGAAGCGTTTGCACCAACCGCGTACCGCCGGCGCTGCGTGTCGGGCTGGAAAGCCCGACGTACTTCAGGCGGTCACTCCCTGCTTCATGGCATACAATGCCGTCAGCTGCCATTATCCCTGGCCCGCTGAGTCCGCGCCATGACCAGCTTGCCCGCCCGCCTGGGTATTCCGGGCGAAGCCGTGCCCGCGCCGTTTGTCGGCGGCATCGGCCGCGCGCCGCTGGTGCCCATTGCCGTCGCCTTCACGGCCGGCGTCGTCCTGGATCGGTTGGGCGATGTTCCCTTCGTACTCAGCCTGGTCGCCGTCGTCGCGTTTCTCGCGGCCTGGGCCATCAGCCGACAGGGCCGGCCGGCGGGCCTGCCGGTCGCGTACCTGCTCGGCGCGGTGCTGGCGCTGGGCGCGGCCTATCATCATGGGCACCGCGACCTGTTCCGCGCCGACGACATCGGCAACCTGGCGCACGCCGAGGCCCGGCCCGCCCGGCTGCGCGGCGTGCTGGTGGCCGAGCCGGTCTTCCATCGCCAGCCGTCAGCCGATCCGCTGCGCGCGATGCCGCGGCCTTCGAGCAGCGTGGGCGTGCTGCAAGTGACTGCCTACCAGACCACCGAAGCCTGGGTGCCCGTCAGCGGGCGAGTGCGCCTGGTGGTCGAGGGACCGTTGTTCGCGTTTCATGCGGGCGATGAGCTGGAGGCGGTCGGCCGACTGTCCGCGCCGCACGGGCCGGCGAATCCCGGCGAAGCCGATCTGGCAGCACCGCTGCGCGACCGGCGGATACGCGCCGTGTTGCTGGTCGATCAGACCTCGGCCGCGGTAATGCGACTGGGCGCGGGTTGGACCACATCGTTGACGGGTTGGCTGGGCGTGGTGCGCGGCTGGGGCCAACGGCAACTCGCGGCTGCCCTGCCGGCGGAGCAAAGCGGCCTGGCCATGGCGCTGCTGCTCGGCGAAGGCTCGACGTTATCCGCCGAGGACTGGCAGAAGTTCCAGCGCACCGGCGTCGTCCATTTGCTGGTGATTTCCGGCCAGCACCTGGTCGTGCTCGCGGCGTTCCTCTGGCTGCTGTGCCGGCTGGCCGGGGTGCGCCGCCGTCGGGCCGCGCTCTTCGTCGCGCTCTTCCTGTTCGCGTACGCGCTGCTGACTGGCGGGCAGCCGCCGGTGATGCGTTCCGCGGTCACGGTCTGCGCCGCCGTCGGTGGGCTGGTCCTGTGTCGGCCGGCGCTGCCCGCGAACTCCTTCGCGCTGGCCTGGCTGGTGGTGGCGTTCCTGAATCCGACGGACATGTTCGCGTCCGGCTGCCAGCTGTCCTTTTTGACCGTCGCCGTGCTCATCTGGGGCGCGGGCCGCTGGTTCATGCACGAACCCGATGAACTCGAACAGCTGGAGGATGAAGCCCGGCCGCCGGTACAGCGAAACTTGCGCCGGCTGGGCCGCTGGCTGTGGACGAGCTACGCGGTCACGCTGACCGTCTGGCTGGCCGCGGCACCGCTGATCGCGTTTCACTATCACCTGGTTTCGCCCATCGGCGTGCTGATCGGGCCGCCGCTGATGGTGCTGATGTCCGTGGCCTTGATCGCCGGCTTCCTGCTGTTGCTCGCCGCCGCCGTGTTGCCCTGGCTGGTGCCGCTGTTCGCCGCGCCCACCGCCTGGAGCCTCGCGACCTGCGATGCCCTGGTAACGTACTGCGACGGCCTGCCGGGCGCTGCCTGGTACACCGGCGATATTCCCCTCTGGTGGCTGGCCCTGTTCTACGCGGGCTTACTGGCAATGCTCGTCCTGCGTCCGCTGCAACTGCACTGGCGCTGGGCGACGGCCGCAGCGCTCGGCTGGTTCTGCGTCGGCCTGGCGGGCGGTTCGGCGCGGCCCGCGCCGACGGATGAGCTGCGCTGTACGTTCCTCGCGGTCGGCCACGGCGGCTGCACCGTGCTGGAGATTGATGGCCGCGTCCTGCTCTACGACGCCGGCGCGATGAACGGACCGGAGGTCACGGCCCGGCACATCGCACCGTATCTCTGGAGCCGGGGCATTCGCCGGATTGATGAAGTGTTTCTGTCGCATGCCGACCTCGACCATTTCAACGGCTTGCCCGCGCTGCTGGAGCGTTTCGCCGTCGGCCAGGTCACTGGCACACCGACGTTCGCCAGCCGCCAGTCGCCGAGCGTCCGGCTGGCGTTGCAGCAACTCGAACGTCGCGGCGTGCCGTGGCGCGTGGTGCAGGCCGGCGACCGCTTGCAGGCCGGCGCGCTCGACCTGGAAGTGCTGCACCCGCCGGCGTCCGGCCCGCCGGGCAAGGAGAACCACCGCAGCCTGGTGCTGCGCGTCCGTCATCTGCATCATGTCCTGTTGCTGACGGGCGATCTGGAAGGCCCCGGATTGGACCTCGTCCTCCGGCAGCCGGCGCTGCCGGTCGATGTGCTGCTGGCTCCGCATCACGGCAGCCAGACGGCGAATACTTCCGAGCTGGCCGAGTGGGCGCGGCCAAAGCTGGTCGTTTCCTGCGAAGGACCGCCGCGCGGACCGCTCCGTGCGCCGGAGCCGTACACCGAGCGCGGCAGCGTCTTCCTGGGCACCTGGCCGCACGGCGCGGTCACCGTGCATAGCTCCCCGGCGGGCCTGCGGGTCGAAACCTTCGCCAGCGGGCAGCGCTTCTGGCTCGCCCGCTGAACCAAAGGTAGAATACCTTTCGCCGCTTGCGGCTGCGCACGTTCGCTCGCGGTTTAGCAGCATCCCAGGAACCCACTCATGGCCGCCGTCTACAAGTGTCCGAAATGCAGCGCCACCCTGAAGCCGGCCAACCCCATTCCCGCCGGCAAGAAGATCAAGTGCCCGAAGTGTCAGGAAATTTTCGATCCGAACGCCGAGGCTGCGCCGAAGCCAGCCGCGGTCAAAAAGGAAGAAGAGAACCTGTACCTCGTGAAAGACGAACCGCCGCCGGAAGACGATGCGCCCGACGCGGAAGGCGAGGACGGCAAGAAGAAGTATTCGCTCGCGGACGACCTGGCGAAGAAGAAGGTGCCGCGCAACCAGAAGATGGTGGCTCAGGCGATCTGTCAGCGCCCCAGCAACCAGATGTTGCTGACGAGTTCGCTGATGTGCCTGTCGTCGATCCTCAGCGTGATGGTGGTGCTCTGGCCGCTGCTGTTCCAGACGCCGGAATCCGCCTCCGAGAAGGCGAAGGCCAAGAAGGCGAAGAAGGCCATACCCGTCGAGGTGCAGGAACTCGATGCCGTGGCACAAGCCGCGTACAAGGTCTTTCTGATGATCGTCGCCGCCTGCGCCGTGGCCGCCTTCCTGTACAACGGCCTGGTCGCCATCGGTGCGGTCAAGATGCAATCGCTGGAGTCCTACACCTGGGGCATGATCGGGAGCATTCTGCTCATCTTGCCCTTTAACTGGATGCTGACCTACTCGGCGTTCTTCTGGTTCATGATGATCCTCAACCTGATCCTGGGCGACGAGGATTTCATGTTCCCGTTGCTGACGGTCTTCGCCATCAGCGCCTGGAACGTCTACATCGGCGTCTGGAACCTGATCACCCTGCGCAACCCGGAGGTGATCGCGGGCTTCAAGGCCGAGTCCGCCACCGAGTAAGCAAAAAAGGTCCGCACAGCGGACCCTACAGAATGCTGTAGGGTC
>JAEUIF010001327.1 GCA_016795185.1 Planctomycetia bacterium
CCATTTAACACCGGTTCCCCAGAAATCGTGGCAACCGTCACCTTTTAGCCGCGAGCCGAAGGCGAGCGCTGCGTGCCAGCGCTCGCCTTGGGCTCGCGGCTAAACCGTGGGGTGGTTTATTCTTCGTCCCCGTGGTCGTGCTGCTCGGCGACCGTATCTTCCATGTCCGACAACGTCACCCGGATGTGCGACAGCCGGCGCTTGATGCTGTACGCCGTGCCGCGCGCCCGCGGCATGATGCGCTTCATCATCGGCCCACCGTCCACGCAGGCTTCCTTGACGATCAGGTCTTCCAGGTGGCGAGCGCCTTTGTCCTCGGCATTGCCCAGCGCGCTCTTGACCACCTGCTCCAGCAGGCGAGCGCTTTTGTTGGGCAGGAATCGCAGCAACTCCAGGGCCTCGTCGGCCGACTTGCCGCGAATCAGCGCCGCGAACGGCCGGACCTTGCGGGCCGACATGTCGGCATGGCGGTGTTTGGCTTTGTAGTCCATCGTTCCCATCCTCGATAAATTCCGGGGGCAGGATTTGAACCTGCGACCTCCAGGTTATGAGCCTGGCGAGCTACCACTGCTCCACCCCGGGATCGTTTATTTCGCCGGCCCGGCGGCGGCCTTCGACTTGCCGCCGCTGTGGCCCTTGAAGACGCGCGTGGGGGCGAACTCCCCCAGCTTGTGGCCGACCATGTCCTCGGTCACATACAGCTTCTGGAATTGCCGGCCGTTGTGGACCAGGAAGGTGATGCCGATGAAATCCGGCACGATCGTGCAGTCGCGCGACCAGGTCTTGAGCGGCTCGCGACCGCCCTGGTTGTGCTGCTTTTCGACCTTGGCCAGCAGCCGCTGATCGACGTACGGCCCTTTTTTCAGCGAACGACTCATCGCCAATCACTCCAGCGGGAGCTGAATATCCTAGGGCCCTGGCCGAAAAGCGGCCAGGGCAGAATTTCATCAAGCATTCGCATAACGCGGGCCCGGCCGACGACGCCGGACAATGGCCGAGTTCGACGGCTTCCGCTTCTTGCGGGTCTTGCCGCCCTTCGCCAGCACACCCGTCGGCCCGCAGGGATGCCGCCCGCCCGCCGTCCGGCCTTCACCGCCGCCCATCGGGTGGCTGACCGGGTTCTGCGAGGTGCCGCGGTTGTGCGGCTTGCGGCCCTTCCAGCGCTTGCGGCCGGCCTTGCCCAGCGCGATGTTCATGTGGTCGGCGTTGCCGATGGACCCGATGGTCGCCCGGCACTCGGCGCTGACGCGGCGCATTTCGCCCGATGGCAGCGTGATCTGCGCCCAGTCGCCTTCGCGGGCGGTCAGCGTGGCGCTCGCGCCGGCGCTGCGGCAAATCTGGCCGCCGCGCCCCGGCTGCATTTCCAGGTTGTGGATCGTCATGCCCAGCGGAATCTTCCGCAGCGGCAGACAGTTGCCGACGCGCGGCTCGGCTTCCGCGCCGCTGAGCACCTTGTCGCCGGCCTTCAGGCCGTCCGGCGCGAGGATATAGGTCTTAACGCCGTCCTCGTACTTCAACAGGGCGATGCGTGCCGAGCGGTTCGGATCGTACTCGATCGAAACGACCTCGGCCGGCACCGCGTCCTTGCTCCGCTTGAAGTCGATCAAGCGGTACATACGCTTGTGGCCACCCCCACGGAATCGCGAGGTGACGATGCCCTGATTGTTGCGCCCGCCCTTCTTCTTGATCGGCACCAGGAGCGACTTTTCCGGCTTCTTCTTGCGGTCGGTGATCTCGGCGAAGTCGCTGACGGAACCGCCGCGCCGCCCCGCCGAAGTCGGTTTGTACTTGCGAATACCCATGATCCTGGCTCCTGTTCCACCGACTCGATGCTTGGCTCCCCTCTCCCCTGGCGGGAGAGGGGCGGGGGTGAGGGGGATTGAATTCGCTCGCCGTCTCCCTCACCCCTGCCCCTCTCCCGCCAGGGGAGAGGGGATTTCTTGATCACTCTCAGAAGAACTCGATCCGGTCTTCCTCGTGGAGCTTGACGATCGCTTTCTTCCAGGACGGCAGCTGACCGACGCGGAAGCGGTAGCGCCGCTTCTTGCCAGCCCGCGTCTGCGTCCGCACGGCCAGCACGCGGACGTTGAACAACTCCTGCACCGCGTCCTTGATCTGGTCCTTGGTCGCCCAGAGGTTGACCTCGAACGGATAGGCGTTCTGGTGCGTGAACTGGTGCGTGCCTTTTTCCGTGACCAGCGGCCGGAGCACGATCTGGTGCGGCTCCAGTTGCGGCCCACGGGTGGTCTTTTTCGCGGTTGCTTTCGCCATCGCTGTCGCCCTGTAATGAGCCCTACTGGGCAGCCTTCTTGCCCTTGCGCAGCTGCTCGAGCGCGCCCTTGGTCAGCACGAGCTGCTTCTTTTGCAGCACCGTGTACGCGTTGAATTCAGCAGCGGGCGACACCACGACGCCGGGCAGGTTGCGGGCCGACTTGTAGACGACCGGGTCAAGCGCCGCGGTGCCGATCAGACAGCTCTTGGTCACCTTCAGCGCCTTGAGGATGCCGGCCATTTCCTTGGTCTTGATGCCCGGCAGCTTCAACTCGTCGATGACCACTGCCTGCTGGTCCTGAAGCTTGCTCAGGATGGCCATGCGCGTCGCGGCGCGAACGGCCTTCTTCGGCAGATGGTATTCGTAGTCGCGCGGCTTGGGGCCTTTGGCCGTGCCGCCGCCCTTGCGCTTGTTGCTGCGCCGGGTGCCGACGCGGGCGTTACCCGTGCCCTTCTGGCGGAACAGCTTCTTGGTGCTGCCCGACACCTCGCCGCGGCGCAGGGTCGAGTGCGTGCCGGCGCGTTGATTGGCCAAGTGCATGACGACCACGTCGTGCAGCAACTGCTTGTTGATCGTGCCGCCGAACTCGGCCGGATCGACTTCCACCGTGCCGACCTGCTCGCCCTTGACGTTGAGCACTTTCAGGGACAGCGGCGGCGCGGGCGGTGCGGTTTCTGGCGTGGACACGGCTGCAATCCTTCCGGCGAATTTGAAAACCATCCCGCCGCTCGCGCTGGCCTGTCGCGAGCCTGGCCGGATGCCCATCTGCTGTTCGGTTCTCGGTAAACGGCAACGTGACGCTTGGCGGCGTCACGCGAGGGAGGTGGATGCCCGGCGGCCCGAAGCAAGCGACAAAACAGGCGTCCGGAACTTCAACTTGGCAAAGTTCGAGACGCCTGGTTTCGGCAAGCGTTCAGCTGGTCGGAGCAGCCAGCACCCGGATCTTGATATCGACGCCGGGCGGCAGACTCAGACCCTTGTTCAGGGCCTCGATGGTCTTGCCGGTCGGCTGAAGAATATCGATCAGGCGCTTGTGCGTGCGGATCTCGAACTGCTCCCGGGATTTCCGGTCGATGTGCGGACTGCGCAGCACCGTGTAGCGCTCGATGCGCGTCGGCAGCGGGATGGGCCCATGCACTTCCGCCCCGGTCTTCTCGGCCGTATCAACGATTTGATGGGCCGTGGCGTCCAGGACTTCGTGGTCGTAGGCTTCCATTCGGATCCGGATGCGTTCGTTCGAGAAGCCCGCCAAAGGTTCCTCCTTGCGTTGCAATCATCGCCAGGGTCTTTCCTGGCCTTTATGTGGAAAGCGTTAAAAATAGAAGCGTGCGCCGGGGTTGTCAAGGGATGATTGCCCGGCAATATCGAGAAATTCGGAAGATGGCCGGCCGAGACACAGGCTGATGGCGTTTCGGAACATCATCGGCTCATGACGCCGAAGGCGTTGCATAACACAGCTGATTTCCCACCCCGCAGGGGTTGTATAAACGAATGACGTTTGGTTTATACAACCCCTGCGGCGTAAAGACAAACTCGCTCACGCATAATCTTCCGGATTCAAAAAACTCTTCAACACCTCATCCGGCGCCGGCGCGTAGTTGTGCGGCTCCATCGTCCAGCCAGCGCGGCCCTGACTGAGACTGCGGACCTTCTCGGCGTAGTCGAACATCCGCGCCAGGGCCACCGTGGCCTCGATGGCCCGTAGCTTGCCGCGGGCGTGCAGCTGCGTGATTTCCGCCCGCCGGGCTTGCAGGTCCGAGGTCACCGGGCCGAGATACTCCTCCGGTACTGTGACTTCCAGCCGCATCACGGGTTCGAGCAGCACGATGTTGTTCTTCAGGGCCTCGTTGACCGCTTCGCGCGCGGCCCACTCGAAGGCCATCTCGCTGGATTGCTCGGGATGCTCCTGCGCGCCGACGATGGTCACCTTCACATCTGTCACCGGATAGCCGACCTCGCCCGACAGCATGGCCGTGCGCACGCCCTGTTCGGCGGCGTTGGCAAAGTGGGGTTGCAGTTTCTCCGGCGGCAGCGTGTTGACCACGGTCACCGGCTGTTCGCCGCGCTGGTGCTCCACGACCAGTTCGACCTTGGCGAACTGCGGTGGTTCGACGTTCGGCCGGATGCACTCGCCCCAGAGCCGGACGGTCTTCTTGACCGTTTCCCGGTAGCTGACGCGCGGCTTGCCCACACGCACCTTCAGGGCGAAATCGCGCTCCAGGCGGTGCTGCTTGATCTCCAGGTGCAAGAGGCCCATGCCGTTCATCAGCGTCTGCCCGGTGTCGCCATCGACGTTCCAGGTGAACGTGGGGTCTTCGCGCTTCAGGCTGTTCAGGCACTCAATCAGCTTGTCCTTGTCGCCCGACGATTCCGGCTCGATGGACCGGCTTACCACCGCCTCGGCGAAGTGGAT
>JAEUIF010001384.1 GCA_016795185.1 Planctomycetia bacterium
CTGGTTGGACCGTGGGCAACTTTCAAAACGCCGCAGGGCGAGCCGGAATGTATCCCGGGTCGCCCTGCGGCGTTTTTGGACTCCGCCTCGAACGACCAGCTGGTATTACCATTTCAGACCAGATTCTGCCGATCCCAAATAACCTGGCCTGTTGACCTTCCGTGGTATCACTTCGTAAAATGGCCGCGGAGATAATCGTAAGACTTTGTTCGCATCAACTATGGCCCAACTGCACGATAGACCAGCCGTCCCGTTTGACCGACTGTTCTGGTGGTCGCTATGGCTGTCCCTTGGGTTCCATTCGCTGGCTGTCGGCGCGATCACGCTGATCTTCGTCTATCAACCGTCGCGCCACTTGCCTCCGATGCTCCTGGAGTCCTACGGCGACAGCGACGTGGAAGGCTTTGACGTCGGTGTGGTGTCGCTCGACCCAGGCGCGTACCAGCGCGGCAACGAGCATACTCCCGGTGGCGACGATGCGCCCCTGCCGCCCGCAGGAGAGCCGTTGCCGCCGCCACGGCCACTCAGCCCACCCACCCCGACGGCAGTTGAAGAAAAACTACCGGCGTCGCCGCCGCTGTCGGAAGCGCTCCCAGTGCCCGAACCGGCGGTCGAGGAAGCGCCGCTGCCGGCGGTTGCTCCTATTGAGCAACCCAAACCGGCGCTCGTTGCGCCTCGGGTGCCGGAACCGGAACGACCAGCCGAGCCAACCAGCCCGCTGGTGCGCGTTGCGCTGCTCGCGATAAACTCTGGCAAGGGCGATGCCCCCAAAAGCGATCCCCTACCGGGAGCACCTGGGGGAGCGAAAATGAAGATCGGCACCCCTTCGGCGGGTGGCATCGTGGGCTCGCGCCAGGGGGTGGAGATGATCGACCGCACGCCCCCGCCTTATCCCCCGGAGGCGAGGCGGCGGGGAATTCAAGGAAAGACCTTGGTGCTGGTGGCGATTTCCACGGACGGCCTCGTGACCGAAGCGACCATTCACCAAAGCTCCGGCTACACCATTCTTGACAACGCCGCTCTGGAATATGCCCGGACCCGCCGCTATCGGCCTGCCCGGCAGGGCAATGTCCCGGTGGCGACCTCGGTGTTGCACCCCGTGGGCTTCTGGTTGACGGCCAGCCAGTGACCCCGAAGCAGCTTCGCGACTGGTGAATCGGGGCGCTTCCGAAAGAAATCGGCCGCGCGGCGAAGTGTCTCGCCGCGCGGCCGCGGAGTTACCCGGATTGTGCGTCCCAATCAGCGTTCGATCTGCACCCCGTTGCGGAGGTTCTTGCCTTCCTGCACCCAGGAGAACGGTTTGACGACCTGCACGGGCTGCGTGCTGATCTTTTCGCCCAGGATGTTCTCGAACACCGTGCCGTACACCTTCTCGATCTTGGTCATCGAATGGGCGGCCATGATCTGGTGGACGACGCCGTTGTTGCCCAGCCAGACCTTACCGCCGCGGCGGTCGAACAGCTGGCGCGCGCCCGGAGCGTTGGCGGCGTTTGCCTGGGCCTCGCGGGCCTTCAGCGAAACATCGGGGCCGTCGATGGGCGGCGGCGGCAGCTTCGGCGCCAGCGGCCGGCCCGACGGGTCCTGATAGGTCAGGGCGCTGGCCGGGTCTTGGGGATCGGGCGGATCGAACGTCACCGCCTCGACGACCACGCCGCTCTCCTGCTTGAGCTTTTCGGCGTGCGCCTGGCGCATAATGGTCTTGAACTTGGCACCGTCGCCCTTGGCATCGGCGATAGCCTTCTTGGTCGTGTCGACGACCCACCTGGCTTCGCGGAGCATGGTGCCGGCGTCCACGGGGCCGGCGACGAGATGCAGCACACGGCCGTCCGGGGCGCAGAAATACGTGGCGACGTTGCCGCCCTGCTTCGCCCCGCCGACGATCCGGAAGGTAGCGACTTTCTGGAACGACGAGCAGAAATGTTCGTTCACGAACTTCCCGACTTCGGGATTGGCCAAAGCGTTCACACGGAGCGCTTCTGCGTTGTTTCAGGTCAGGCCCGGGTCTTCAAAGTGACCCGAGACGTGCAGCACCAGAACGAGCTTTTCTTCCTTCAAGGCCCGCTTGGCGGCATCCTGGGGCGTGTCGTCGAACTCGATGCTGGTGCCGTAGTCGCCGCAGGTCGCGGCGGGGGCGGCAGCGGCCGGTTTGCCCGGCAGTGTATTCACGGCGGGCAACTCGCGGGCCTGTCCCACCAGCGGGGCCAGCCACAGCGCTACGGCCTTGAGCCAGACGCTAGCACGCATGTCCTT
>JAEUIF010001409.1 GCA_016795185.1 Planctomycetia bacterium
GGGTGTCGCCGCCCCCGGCCCCCGCCACCAACACCGCGGGGAGACCCCCCGCCGCTCGCCTCAAAATGATGCGCGGCTGCGACCAGATGCTTGGCGGTTTAGGAAGCTCACCGTCCAGGCGCTTCGGCCTTCGGCGCGGGAATCAACTCGATCGGCGGGACGCCCGTTTCGGTTTCGCGATGCGTGACGTTCGTCACCGGGCAAGTGCGATCCACGGTCGCGCTCTTGTGCCACCAGGCATGCCAGCGGCCGCGCGGCCAGTGGCCGAAACTGCTGCTGCCGCCGAGGTCGCGCGCCCAGAAGCCGCCGTAGCGGAAGGTGATGGGCACGGGATATTCGAGCGTCACATCGTACTGGGCGCGGGCGGCCGGCACCCCCGTCAGGCACAGCAGCACAACCGCCAGCATGCGTTCCTTCATGGCGATTCCTTTCGTCGCGGGAGCGGCACGGCGGGGATAAACCCCGCCGCTCGCTTTCATCGGCATTTGCCGTGCGTGCCGGCGCGGGATTCCGACGAATGCGCTCAAGCCGGAAGTCCGACGGGCGAACGCCTGCGGGTTCGCGCGAAGCGAGCGGATATGCCGGTAGCAGCGGGCCTGGGTCAGTAGCGCAGCGTCACACCGAGGTTCATGCCGCCGGCCCAGAAGTTCGACGACTCGAAGCGCCGCGCCGGCTCCGCCGGGCCGGTGACCGTGCCGAAGGCCACGTTCGACGGCACCAGCTGCGGGTTCAGGTTGCGATTGAACTGCTCGCCCGGCCGGGCGATGTCGCTCCAGAACAGCAGCATGCCGCCGACATGCACGGTCAAGCCCTCGGTCAACTCGACGCCGCAGCGCAGGCCGACTTCCGAGATGACACTCAGGCGCGTCCGGCTGGCGGTGCCGTTGTTCGCGCCGACGACGTACAGGCCCTCCGGCACGATGCCGATGCGCCCCGCGGGCCCGGTCAATTCCGTCTCGCCGCGCAATTGAACCTCCTGACAGGTCGCGCCCAGGCCCAGTTTGCCGGTCGCCTCGGTGGAGAATCGGCCGGCACGGAGCATGCCGCGCAGCCCCAGCTGACCGCCGTAGAACTCGTTGCGCGTATCGACGCGGTCCAGCACCGATTGAATGTTGATCGGCGGCACCGGATCACCGAGGAAGCCCGGAAACTGCGCCGGCACGGGATTCGGGAGGACCGCCGAGATGACCGTGGTGGACTGCGAGATGCGCAGGCTTTCGTCGAGTCCGAAGTAGCGGAAGCCGCCGATCAGTTCGAGCCGGCCGCGTTCGCCGCGTCCGAGGTCGGCGAGCAGGTTCGCCTCCCCACCCCAGAACCGGCTATCGGAGAAGACATCGATGCCGCCGAAGAGGGAATCCGAGAAGCCATCGTTGGTCCCGAAGAAGGCATTCGGCGCGGTCAGTATCTGAGCATCCTCCGCGCCGGTCAGCACGTTGAAGAACGGCCGAGCGATGACGGGATTGCCCGCCAGATCGCTGTCGAGGCCGGAGTGAATCGTGTGCGTTTCGACCAGCAGGCCGGAGATTTCCAAGCCGACGGTGGCGTTCGCGTCGAACCAGCAGCCCACGGTGAACAGGCCGCCGGTGTGGGCCATGTAATCAAGCCCGTCATCGCCGAACAGCACCGTCGTGCCGGGGTTGCCCACCGCGGCCGTGGTGGGCGCCACCGGTCCCGTGGTGACCAGCGGGCCGGGCACCGGGCCGTCCTTTTCCCACCACAGTAAGTATTCCACCCTGGCCCAGCAGCGCTCGACGCGCTCGCGGTCCCGGCCGCCGAGGTCGCGCGCCCAGAAGCCGCCGTAGCGGAAAGTCGTGGGCACGGGATATTCCAGGTCGCCGCCGTCGTACTGGGCGCGGGCGGCCGAGGTCGTTGTCAGGACGAACAGCACGACAGCCAGCAGTTTGCTTTGCACGATGGTATTCCTCCTCGGCTCGCGGTCTGGGCAATCTGGGCAGCTTGCAACTGAAACTCGCAATCTGCCCCGCGAAGTAATCGGCATTCGTGCAGCGAAAGAGCGCGGGAATCGGGGAAGACAGGTTAATCCGGGAAGTGCGCGGGCCGGGGGTTTGCGGGAGTTGGCGAGCGCGCCGGTTGCGCCGGTTGGTGGGGCGTGCGGCGTTTTCAGGTTCGCGACGCTTCGTAGAAGCGTGGAGCGACTCCACGCTTCTACGAAGCGTCGCAAACCGCGAAGGATTACGGCTTGGTAATTGAGCCATCCCGTCGTCGCAGGTTGCCCCAGTTGTAATCGAAGGGCGGATCGTCGGTGATGGGGAACTTCGCGGCCAGCTTTTCATCCATGTCGATGCCGAAGCCCGGCTTGTCGTTGCTCCAGAGGTAGCCGTCCTTGAGCACCGGGCAACCCGGAAAGACATCCTGCTCCGCCTGCGTGAACGGCCGGGCTTCCTGAATGCCGAAGTTCGGTGTGGCCAGGTCGAGATGCACGTTGGCGGCATGGCCGACCGGCGACACGTCGCCCGGCCCGTGCCAGGCGGTGCGGACGTTGAAGAACTCGCACAACGCCGCGACCTTGCGGGCCGGCGTCAGCCCGCCGATCTGCGAAATGTGAATCCGGATGAAGTCGATCAACCGTTCCGCGATCAGCGGCACGAATTCGTTCGGGTTGTTGAACAGCTCGCCCATCGCCAGCGCCGTGCTCGTCTGCTGGCGGAGGTTCTTGAACCAGCCGACATCCTCCGGACTGAACGGATCTTCCAGGAAGAAGAGCTGATACGGCTCCAAATCCTTGCACAGTTGCACGGCCAACGGCGGCGGCACGCGCTCGTGCACGTCGTGCAGCAGTTCGACCTCGTCGCCCAGTTGCTTGCGTAAATGCTCGAAGAGCTTGGGCAGCGTCCGACCATAAGCGCGCGGCTCCCAGGTGCGCGTCCGCGCGTTGGCCGGCGTCTTGTCGTCCTTGTCGTCGATCTTGGTGCTGCCGTAGGTGAACAGGCCGGGCATCGCCAGTTGCACGCGGACGTAGCGCTGCCCTTGCTCCATCAGGGCGCGGGCCGCTTTTTCGACTTCCTGGAAGGTCGCGCCGTTGGCATGGCGGTAGGTATCGACGGCCTTCCGGCACTTGCCGCCGAGCAGTTGATAGACCGGCATGCCGGCGCGCTTGCCGACGATGTCCCAGCAGGCCATGTCCACGCCGCTGATGGCGTTGCCCAGCACCGGGCCGTTGCGCCAGTAGGAACTGAGGAAGCACGATTGCCAGATGTCCTCAACGTCGAGTGGGTTCTTGCCAATGAGGAACGGCTTCAGGTACTTGTCGATGGCCGTCTCGACCACGCGCGCCCGCTGGGTGAACGTGGCGCAGCCCAGGCCATAGAGCCCCGGTTCGCTGGTGACGATCTTGACGACCACGAGGCGGATGCCCGCCGGCGCGGTGAGGATGGTCTTCACATCCGTGATCTTGAGCGGCGGCAGTTGCTTGCCCTGTGCGGGTGCAGCCACCGGCTGGGCCGAGCCGAAGCGGCCCGCGAAGAACCACGGCAGCCCCGCCGCTCCCGCTCCGACCGTCGATTGTTGCAGCCACTGGCGCCTGTTCATGAAGTTTCTCCCGTGGAGTGTGAACCCGCCCGAGGGCGAGCATGTCAATTCCGTCCGTTCGCCCTATAACAAACCGCCGATGGAGCTTGCGGGACTCAAAGTCTGTTCCGAATTCGCGTTCGTAGTTCCGCCTTCAGGCGGCGAGTCGCTCGCCGCCTGAAGGCGGAACTACGAACCAG
>JAEUIF010001422.1 GCA_016795185.1 Planctomycetia bacterium
GGGTGGCACGTCCCTCGGTACTCCGAGGGCGTGCGAGTCGCTCCCCACGCCCTCGGAGTACCGAGGGACGTGCCACCCAAGTATAGCCTTGCGCAACAGGTCGCTTGATTTTGCACTAGCGCATTGTCAAAAGACTTGATGCTCAACAGAAGGTCTTTCTGGGTGCCATGCCCACGGCTTGGCGTGGGCAGGGGAAGCCTGTGTGTTCTCCATGCCCACGCAAAGCCGTGGGCATGGCACCCAAACCTCTGATTGAGCAAAATCTCTCTTGCGCCTGCACTGGCGGCCCCTGCGGCGCGCCGTAGCGTCCGCTGTGCGGACCGTTCCAACGGATTCAAGCACGAGGTCAGACATGCCAAGCTGTATCGTGTTCGACGTGGACGGCACCTTGCTCGATTCCGTGGACTTTCATGCCCGAGCCTGGGAAGAGACCTTCCGGCACTTCGGCAAGGAGGTTCCTTTCGCGGATGTGCGCCGGCAAATCGGCAAGGGCGGCGATCAGCTGCTGCCCGTGTTCTGGAGCCCGGAGGAACTCGACCGTCTCGGCGACGCCATGCAGGACTACCGGGGGAACCTGTTTCGCGAGCAGTATTTGCCGCGGGTGCAAGCGTTCCCGCAGGTGCGAGAACTATTCGCGCGCGTCCGCGCGGACGGCAAACGCATCGCGCTGGCGACCTCGTCGAAAAAAGATGAACTGAAGGCTTATCTAAAAATCGCGGACATCGCCGACCTAATAGACGCCCAGACCTCGGCGGACAACGTCGACCGCTCCAAGCCGCACCCCGACATCTTTGAAGCAGCACTGGCAGCGCTCGGCGACGTGAAACCCCAGGACGCCCTGGCCGTCGGCGATACGCCCTACGACGCCCAGGCGGCCGGCAAGCTCGGCCTGCGCACGGTCGGCCTGCTGTGCGGCGGTTTTCCGGAAGACGACCTGCGCGCCGCCGGGTGCATGGCGTTGTATCGCGACCCCGCCGACTTGCTCGCCCGTTACGAGCAGTCGCCGCTGGCGGGGAGTTGAACGGGTAAGGAGCGCTGGTTGGCACGTCCCTCGGTACTCCGAGGGCGTGCGCGCGACACGCCACCTGTCGGACATGAATTCTTTTGAGGGTTCCGCGCCGCGCAGTCTGTCTTTACCGCGTAGCGGTTGTACTCCACAGCCCAGGGTCGCGCAGCGCACCCTGGGATACGGAGCGAAGAGATTTGGTGTACCCCGAAGGGGCTTGACAAGACAGGCCATTACGGTTTGTACAACCGCTTCGCGGTAGGCGTAAACATTCTGGCTCAGTCCCCAGGGTGCGCTGCGCGACCCTGGGCTGTGGAGTACAACCGCTACGCGGTAAAGGCCCGTCGTAGAGCACAACTGCTGCGCGCCAGGCAGAAAGCCAAACGGTCAAACCACGACTTGCCCCACCACCGGGCAACTGCGTCCGTACAACAAACCCGGAATCGCTGCCGCCCCGCCTTCAACCTGCATCGGGAGACCCTCGCATGTCCGCCGCCGCGCCGGCCGTTCTGCCGTTGTCGATCCGTCAACTCGATCATGTTTCGGTCATCATCACCGACATCGCCCGCAGCCGGCATTTCTATCGCGAGCTGCTCGGCCTGCGGGAAATCGCCAAGCCGCGCACCTTCGATTTCATCGCGCTCTGGTTCGACCTGGGCAACATGCACATTCACCTGCTGCTCAAGGACCAGGCGGATTCCACGAGCGCCCGGCACTTCGCGCTGCGCGTCGCCGATGCACAGGCCGCCCGCGCCGCGTTGCAGGCCCGCGGCGTCAAAACCAGTGAAACCACCGTGATTCCCGGCGCGGACCGCTTCTTCGTCCACGACCCGGACGGCAATCGCATCGAGATCATCCAGTGGCTGACGCCCTACGACCCCACCCAGAGCGGCAGCGCCCGCCTGGATGGGGAGTGAAGGCCGCTGGCGGTTTCGCACCGCCGTCGAGTTCGTAGCTAGAACGGTCCGCACAGCGGACCCTACAGAATTCTGTAGGGTCCGCTATGCGGACCATTGCGACGGCGCGTAACAACGCCGCCGGCGGCTGCGCACCGCCGTCGAGTTCGTAGCTGGAATGGTCCGCACAGCGGACCCTACAGAATTCTGTAGGGTCCGCT
>JAEUIF010001435.1 GCA_016795185.1 Planctomycetia bacterium
GATCACGACGGCAACTACCTCGAGACGCTCTATCCCTGGAACCCCGACAAGCTGGACCGGGTTGACATCCCCAAGCGAACGTTGCCGGATGCCAAGATTTGGCGCGACCGCGCCCCACCGGCGGACAGCCGGGTCGTGCCTGTGCTCGATGGTTACGGTACGGCTCGGCCGTTCGGCGTCGTCCAGGACTACACCTGCCTGGCAGTGGCGGCCGGCAAAATGTGCATGTACACCAAAGGCGGGTTCTTCGACCGCCGGCGACTGCTGCGGCTGCGCACCGACGGCACCACCGGCGGCGAAGCGTTGGAGGGCGCAACCTTCAACGGGGACGCCAAGAACCGCTCGTTTGCGGGACAGGGGCACATCGCCCTGAGTCCCGATGCCAGGTGGGTCTATGTGTCGGGGATGGCATGCAGCCCCGGCGTGGGCAACAAGCGTGGCGTCGAACCGCCGCCCTATGCCTGGAACGCGGTCTATCGCTTCGCCTGGGACGCCCAAGGAGCGGTATGCGACGATCAGGATTCCTTCCTGGGTGAAGTCAGCCGGGATATCAAGAAAGCCGGTGCCGACACCGACAACGCCCACTTCAATGCGCCACAGGGGCTAGCCTGCGACAGCCAGGGGCGGCTCTACGTCGCCGATCACGGCAACAACCGCGTCCAGGTTTTCTCTCCCGATGGCAAGTACGTGAAGACCATCCCGGTCAAGGATCCCCAGGAGATTGCAGTCCATCCCAAGACTGGCGAGATCTATATCCTGTGCTTTCAGAAGCTCAGCGCCGGTATTCCCAAGACAGCGTCGCTCACCCTGGTCAAGTTCGGACCGCTTCCCGAGGCGGTGGAGCGATTTCGGCAGTCCTTTGTGGCAGAAGGAGATATTTATGCGGACCAGCGCAACCTCACGCCGGTGATGGCATTGGATGGCTGGGCTGCCGAGCCGCGGGTGTGGCTGGTCCACAAGCAGGGCGTGGTGCGGATCTATGCGGACAAGGGCAAGGAATTTCAACTGCTCCGCGACTTTCACGATGAGGTCCACGCCGCCGGTTTCACGCCCCATTTCACTGGCGATGCCGGCATGGGCATGATCGTCGCCGATCCGCTACGCGGCCATGTCTACCGCGGCTCGGCACATTGCCAGCCATTTGCCCGACTCGATCCCGAAGAGGGGAAATCCTGGCAGATCATGGACACGAGCGGAATTCGGACGCCCAGCAGGTGGAGAGGCGGCCTGGAAGAGCTGTGTTTCAGCTGGAGCGGCCTGCTGCACGTGCGCCATCTGCAGTATGTCGCGCGCTTCAACCCGGACAAGTTCAAGCCGAAACCGGTCCTGGGTCTGGACAGCGAGGTGCCGTTCGACTACGGCGAGGAACTGCAGCCACCCAATCGCCAGGGAGGTGAGACCGCAGTCTTGCTGCGCGGCGTCGTTACCATTCCCTGGGCGATGGGTGGCGCCAACGGGTACAACAACGGCTTCACCGTCAGCCCCAGGGGAGACATCCTGGCCAATGTCGAGAACTACCAGACCACCGAAGCCTTCACCAAGTACGGTAAGTTCGACGGCAGCTTGCTCAACGCCCTCAAGAAGGACCTGGAAGATCGCTATCGGCCGGCGCTGTTTCCAGGACGCATCTGGGGAGGCAGCCAGCTGATCTTCCGCTGGGATGCACGAGGGCAGGCGTCCGCGGTGGACATCGTGCCCGGCGTGGCGGTGGAATCGCAGGGCATCCGGACCGATCGCGACGGGAATCTCTACATCGGCCTCCAGTATCACCAGAGTGTCAACGGTCGGCCGCATATTGGCGGCAGCCTGGCCAAGTTTGCACCGAAAGGGGCGCGGCTGATCGCCGGCGCCGGGACGCCCGTGCCATTAGAAGAAGCGCCGAACCGTCCCCCGGACTTCCACAACAAGGTCTGGGCCAAGAACATGTTCTGGTCCCTGCCGGGCCTGGACCAGATTTACTTTGTCGATGACGTCGGAACGAATTATCCCTGTCCGTGCTACCATTGCAAGTTCGACACGGACCCCTATGGTCGGTGCTTTGTGCCACGCGCCTACGGCTACCACGTCGCGGTGGTGGACACGAACGGCAACCGCATCTGCGAGATCGGCCGCTACGGCAACGCCGATCGCCCGGCCATGAAGCCTGGCGACACCGATATCGGGCTGGGCAACTGCTCGTTTGTCGCCACCGTCTCGGATAAGTGGCTGTACATCAACGATGAGCCTAACCTGCGGATCATCCGCGTGAAGCTCGGCTATCACACGGAGAAACGCGTGGCGCTCGGTGGGCCGTAAGGCCTTGGGCGCTGAGAGAGTTGGTGGCGCTGGCAGCTGTTCCGTAATGAAAAAGCTACAGCCGAGCTAGCCATTTTTAGTAGATCATTCGCCTGCACACCAGCCAAGCAGTGTTGTATCGTAACTGAGGTTTAACGTTCAAGTATAGGCAAAACTCCGCTTCCCACCGCCGGTCGTTCCTCGCTCCTGCCCCAAGGAGAGCTGTTCCATGCAAAGCCCTGATTCCCTAGCCAACCTCACCCGACGCCGTTTCATCCAGGTCGGCGGACTGGGCACGCTGCTCGGCCTGCCCGATTTGTTGCGGGCGCGATCCCCTGGCGCGCTCGACTCGGGGCGGGGCCGGGAGAAGTCTTGCTTGTTCGTGTTCCTCCATGGCGGTCCCCCTCATCTTGACCTGTTCGACTTGAAGCCCAACGCTCCGGAAGAGATCCGCGGGCCGTACAAACCGATCGCCACGTCGGTGCCCGGCCTTCAGTTCGGGGAGCTTCTCCCCCGGCTGGCCCGTCAAGCCGACAAACTAGCACTCATCCGCTCGATGAGCCATAAAGAGGCGCCCGATCATGGTCTGGCAACCAACGTGCTGATGCGCGGCAGCTCGAATGGCAAGGCCGAAACCAAGGAGCCCTACTTTGGCAGCGTCCTGGCCAAGCTGCGGCCGGCGAGCCGCCAGGTGCCTTCCTATGTCTGGCTACCAAAAATGCCCCCCGTGTTTGAGCCCTACGGCTATCACACCGGCGGCTTTCTCGGTCCCAATTTTGCCCCCATGCTCGTCGATACCATGCCCCAGGATTTTCGCTTCCGCGAGTTCGATCCGCCGCGCGGCATCAGCGCCGAACAAGCGCTCCATCGCCAGCAACTGCTGAGCCAACTCGACCCCGCCAGCCACCCGCTGGCCCAGACGCCCGCAGGCAGCCGCTACCAGGGTCTGCGCGAACGCGCCTACGATCTGCTCTCCGGCCCGCAGACCCGGCAAGCGTTTGACCTGGATCGGGAACCCCTCAACATCCGCCAGCGTTACGGGCAGCATCCCCTGGGAGAAAACTTGCTGCGGGCGCGGCGGCTGATCGAGGCCGGCACGCGCTTGGTGACGGTGAAGGGCTGGGTGGGATTGCCTCCGGGCGTCAAGGAGTTCTTTACGGGCCTGTGGGACTTGCACGGCAACAACGAGCAGGGCAACTGCTTCAGCGCGGACAAGGGCGGGCTACCGTGGTCGGCGCCGATGATGGACCAGGCCGTTGCCGCGCTGCTCGATGATTTGGCCGAGCGCGGCCTGCTCGAATCGACCCTGGTGATCATTGGCGGCGAGTTCGGCCGCAGTCCCAAGGTCAGCAGCCAACCGGCACCAGGTCGAGACCACTGGCCTGCCTGCTTCTCGATGCTCCTGGCCGGCGCCGGTATCCGCGGCGGCGCTGTCCACGGCGCGTCCGATAAGCACGGAGCCTATGTGAAAGATCGGCTGGTAACGCCCGAAGACTTCGGTGCGACCGTTTACCACGCCTTGGGCGTGCCCGTGGAAACCCGCCTCGCCCCGGATGGTGCCACCCGGCCCGTGAGCGCTGGGCAACCGATTGGGGAGCTGTTCGGCTAGGCTTCGGGCCCTGAAACTTCCTGCCTGCTTACCCACCTGCGTGTTTGGAAAGGAACCGTTATGTTGACGATCGGCGCTGGCACCCATCACTCGCGGCGCGAGTTTCTTCGCATCGGCACCCTGGGTGGCTTATCCCTGGCTCAACTCCTGGCCGCGCGCGCGGTCGGTGCGGAGTCCAAAAGCCTGGCCACCGGCAAGTCAGTCATCTTCCTGCACATGTACGGCGGTCCCAGTCAGATTGAGACCTTCGATCCCAAGATGACAGCGCCGGAGGGCATCCGCAGCGTTACCGGTGAAGTCCAGACCAGCCTGCCGGGCGTCACCTTCGGTTCGACCTTCGCCAAGCTGGCGAAGCTGGCCGATAAGCTCGCCGTGGTGCGGTCGTATGTGCCCGCGTACGATCACAGCGCCAGTCCCATCAGCAACAAGGAAACCCAGGGGAGCAACCTGGGCTCTTATTACGCCCGAGTGATCGGTCTGAACCACCCGACCACTGGCTTGCCCAGCAACATGATCCTCTCACCGCGTGCATTATTTCCGGACGCGCTGGGGATCGACGGGCCCGGCGCCAGTGCCTTCTCGGCCGCCGGCCCGCTGGGCGGTGCGTACGCTCCGGTATACCCTGGCGCGGGCGGCGACCTGATGCGCAACATGCAGCTCAAGATCGCCCCGGACCGGCTCGATGAGCGCCGGGCGCTGCTGACCCAGCTGGACGGCCTCAAGCGCGATCTGGACGGTTCCGGCACGATCGAAGCGATGGATCGCTACCGCCAGCAGGCCTTTGACGTGATCCTGCGCGGCGCGGCCAAGGCGTTCGACCTGTCGCAGGAAGATCCCAAGACCATGGCCCGCTATGACACCGCCCCACTCTTCCGCGCCGATAGCGTCCGCAAGAACTTGGGCAATTACAAGCAGTACGTGGATCACGGCCGGTCGCTGGGGAAGCTGCTGTTGCTGGCCCGGCGGCTCTGCGAGGCCGGTTGTGGCTTCGTGACGGTCGTGGGCGGCTTTGTCTGGGATATGCATGCGGACGGCAACAACGCGCCGCCCCAGGAGGCGCTGCCCTACGTGGGGCTGCCGTTTGACCACGCGGTGGCGACCCTGATCGAGGACCTCGCCGAGCGCGGGCTGAGCGACAAGATTCTGCTGGTCGCTTGCGGTGAAATGGGACGGGGGCCCAAGGTGAACGCCAAGGGCGGCCGCGACCACTGGGGCAACCTGGGACCGCTGCTTTTTTCCGGCGGCGGCTTGAAGATGGGGCAAGTGATCGGCCGCTCGACTGCCGATGGCGGACAACCGGCTTCCGACCCTGTGCACCTCCAGAACCTCTACGCCACCGTCATGCACACGCTGTTGGACGTGGGCGAAGTACGCTTGCTGAGCGGTCTGGGGAGCGACGTACTCCGGATGGTCACCGAGGGAGATCCCATCCGGCAGCTCATGGCGTAGGCCTCAATTACGGAAGTGAGCAGGGAGCGGTCATGTCGACTACTGGTGGCAGTGCGCGGCTTGGGTTATTGCTCGTCGTTTGCCTGCTGTCCACCGGCTGCATCAAAATCCGGCTGACGGTGCAGCTCTACGAGGACGGCAGCGGGCAGGTCATCGAGGACATCGTGTTTGGCGAGAAGCTCGTCGATGCCACCAAGAAACTCAAGGACGCGCCGACGATTGAGGCAATGACGGGCGACGAACACCTCGAAAAACGCGTGGCGCACCTGGGTAAAGGCGTGAAGCTGGCCGGCAAGAAGGTCGAGAAGCAGACCGATGGCTCGGTGCGTCTCGTCGCCACGTACAGCTTCGAGGATATCAGTGACTTGAAGCTGCCGCCGATCCCGTATGGTCCGGGCTGGGAGGACACGTATCTGGCGTTCAAGCTCAGGGCTGAGCCGACTCTGGACGCGGACCATTACCTGAGCGTTCGCTTGCACACGCCGCAAGGCAAACAGCGCGGCCAAGCCGCCAAGCCCGAGCAGCCGCCGCTAGGAGAACGTGAAGCGCAGCAGATTCGCCAGTTGCTGCCGATTTTCAAGGACCTGCTCGAAGGTTTCGAGCTGAAGCTACGTCTGGAAGTCTACGACGCGAAGCAATGGGCGACGACGACCAAGGGCCATCTGGCATCCGGCGGCTACAACCCATTCGCCGCGCAAGGCGGCCGGTTAACCCTGTTCCAGATCACCGACAAGCATTTGCTTGGCAGCGACGATGGGCTGATGCTCGTGGTGCCGTGGCGCCAAGTGGGGCGGGAGTTTGACCTCTATCACCACGACTATTCCCCTGGACCGCGCTTGCTGCCCCACGTCAGCTGGGTGGCTGGCAATGGCGGCTTCCACGACATCCGCTGGCGGGCCATCCAGACGCCGCGCGGACGGGAGTATTACTAAACCGGGCTGTGCCGCCCGGCTGGTTGCAAGGAGGCTGTCATTTGGAAAGGTACGGATCGACCCACACGGCGAAGGCCTCGAAGCCCGGGTAGTCGCTGCCGTTCGAACCGGGACAGGAAACGGCTAGTTCCAGAACTTCTCCGCCTGCCACCGATACCAGGCACTCTTCCTTGGACCTGGGAGCCGAACAAGGCCTCGACTTCCAGCGGATCTCGTTGTCGACAAGCACGACAAAGGTGATGGGAGTGCTGAGTTTCGCAGTATTGTCGTTGATCGCCACAGCCGTCGTCAAATTCTTGTACTCTCTCCCCAGACGGTAGCGCGCGAAACTGGTGCCATTCCTGGGAGGAAACATGAAAAGGCCCTTCGGCGCCACCTGGCCGTCGACCGAAAGTCGAAAGGTCTGGTTTCGCGTCCGCCCCATGCCATTCTTGTCGAACGTGCCGGGAGGCGTGACATCGCTTTCCTTGAGGTCGGACAGGTAGGCTTTGCTCGTCGCGCTTGAACTGCCACCGACCCAGCTGAAGGACAGGAACAGCACTACCACGAATAATAGGACGAGGCCTGCCACCGCGATTCGCCGTTCCCTGCTCCGCAACCGGCGGAGCCATGTCCGACATCGCTCTGCCAAAGGCTGACGTGCCGGAGGAGCTCCATCGCCGGTCGCAGCCGCGACCAAAGCTATGGGCGGTCCTTTAGTCCATGGCGCATCAACCCTGATGGCTACGGGAACGAGGTTGCTCCGCGACGCTGGCGGGCTTCCTGGGAGAATGGCCCGGCCTAACGACGCTCCTAGCAACTGAGCGATTTCTCCCGGCGTCTGGAATCGGGCTTCTCGCCGCTTGGCCATCATCTTCTGAATGATCGATGTTAGAGTCGGCGGCACGTCCTTCCGCAACTGCTCAATGGAAGTGGGCTCCACGTTCTGATGGCGATGTAGCTTCTGGGCCAACGTCCCTTCCGGAAAAGGCGGCTGGCCGATCAACAGGTAATGGAACGTGCAGCCGAGACTGTAGATGTCCGCCCGGATGTCCACCTGGTGAAAATCCAGCGCCTGCTCTGGCGCCATGTAATCCAGCGTGCCCATCATGATCGAGTTGGTGGCCGTCAAACTGGCGGTTGCCTCGTCGAGGGGTTTCAGCAGGCGGGCCAAACCCAAATCCAGTATCTTCACCACGCTCACCGATTCCGAGCCGCGGGCGCTGGCCAAAAGTAGATTTGCAGGCTTGATGTCCCGGTGGATCAGGCCATGTTCGTGCAGGTGCTGCAAGCCGAGCGCCGCTTGCCAGATGTAATCGCATGCCTGGGTAACCGGCAACGGTCCTTTCTGCTTGACCAGGAGTGACAGATCCGTCCCCTCGACGTACTCCATCGCCAAAAAGTAACTACCCCCGGCTGGACCGGCATCGTAGGCATGCACGATGTGCGGGTGGGTTAATTGACTGATCGCGTGAATCTCCCGCTGAAATCGGTCGATGACTTCCTTGTCGGTCATCAGGTCCTTGCGAATCAGCTTCAAGGCGACCACTCGGTTCATGTGGGAGTGGCGTGCCTTGAATACCTGCCCGACACCGCCTTCGCCGAGCCGCTCCAGTAACACGTAAGGACCGATGAACAGTTCTTTTCCCCGTCCCTGCAGGAGCTGATTCACTTGATAGGGAGTCAGCCAGCCGCGCTCCAGGAATTGCCGAGCTAGTGCGCGCGGATCGGAAGCCCGCTGCCGTGCTGCCTCACCATTCAAGATGTTCCATTGGTCCTGGCTCAACAGCTGGCAATGGCGCAGCGTGTCGATCAACCCGGGAACGGAGGTGACAGGTGAGCTCATGACGGGAGCGCCTCTAGCCATAAGGGGAGAGTCAGCCCGGCGGTTGGGCGGTCGGCCTTCCCGTGCGAATTCGGCGGCCAGCTCGGCGTCGATGCGCGATAAGAGCTCCGCTAACTTGGCTCGATGGCTGGCAAACCGCTCCTCGTATTCCTGGTGCCCAGGACGGTCCGCCCAGCGATGACGCGCCCGGTATTCTTCGCCGATCACTTCCAGGAAGAGCTGCTCACATCGGAGGAGTTCCGGATACCATTTCAGGTATAGCTCCGAGGGTAGACCATCGGTTCTCGCAGCGGTTGACGGCTGTTTGCAGCGGAACTCCAGGTCGATTTTCACGAGCTCCCGGAACCATGCGAACTCGGCAACCGGACCAGCCGCGGACAACGACGGCAGGAAATCAGGCAGACGAGGCTTTGCCCCGCGCTGCCAGGCTTCCTCAAATCGATTCAGCGCATCTTCCCGGGCCAGCCGACCCTGGAGGGCAGGGTGATCTGATCCTCCACGTTGATTCACGGCGACGACCTCGACGAGCGCTGGCGAATTACTTGGGAGCCCATGCTTGTTCAAGCAGTTCCTTGATCCACGCCAGCACTCGGCAAACGCCCGCCACGCTCTTGCCGGTCTGGGCCGCGATTTCATACTGGGTGTGGCCCTGAAGGCGCAGCTCCAGTATCCGCCGCTCCACCGCGACCAGCTGCTGCATGACGGATTCCACCTCCTCTACCAAAGCGACCGCCGCCATTGGGGAGGGCGTATCGGCAAACAGGTTGGCCTGAAGGCCATACAAGCTGTCCTCGCTGCTGAAGCACTGCTCCAGGTGAACGTTGCGTTTTCCCGCGGTATGATGCTTGACCTGGTTCCGGAGCTTGCAGAGGGTAATGGTTACGAGCAGTTGCCACAGATCGCCGCCGCGCTCGATGTCATATTGACCGTCGCGGGCGCGGGCGAAGAAGCTGCGATAGGCGGACTGCACGAGGTCTTCGGGATCAATGCGGCCAGCGAGTTTGGACGACAAGCGGCTGCGCGCCAAGGCGATCAGCCGGTTGGCGTAGCGGCGAAATAATTCGTCAGCCGCCTTGCCATCTCCAGCCTGCCAGCGGGCCAAGAGTTTGCTCGACGCGTCATCCATCTGGTCGCAGCCCCAATGGTTTGATGCTGGAGGCAGTGTACCAGGCGCCACCGGGTCGTGCAATCAGTCGGGATCGTCGGGATCGTCGGGATCGCGACACTTCCCGTTGATCGCCATCGGGATTCAGCCCTGCCGTGGCTCGTCTGGACGACCGGAGGTTGGGCCAGATACCGATTCGCAGGTGGGTAGCGTCTTCGGCGGAGTGCGCCTGGGGGAAGGCGATGGTTTGATCCCAGCTCTTGCTGGGTTCGGACCCGCCGCAGCGATCAACTCCGTCACCGGGTGCGCTGGAACCTACTGGACCGCCCCCGATTCGGTGCTGGTGTCGCGCAACCTACCGGGCAAAGAGCGGCCGCAGCTGCACGGTATGGTCCGATACTCCGCCGGTGATCAGCAGCTTGCCGTCGCTGGCCAGGGCGGCCGAGGATATTCCCCCTGGCCGCACCTTGACGACGAGAATTTCCTCGTAATCGCTGGTCCGCCACCAGCGCACCTCCCCTCCCGTGCCCGTCGCCAGCAAGCTCTGCCCGTCGGGCGCGTACGTCAGGGCCGTCACAGCAAATGGATAGCTTTTCTGGTGAGACAGCCGCTTGCGGTTCAGTGTCTGGAGCAACTTTCCCGTCTCGGTCTCCCAGATCCGCACCGTTTCGTCATCGCTGCCCGTGGCGAGGGTCTTGCCGTCGCGGGCGAAGGCGATGGCGCGCACGGGACCGGTGTGGCCTTCCAGGGTCGCCCGCAACTTTCCCGTCGCGCGCTCCCAGAGCTTGACCGCCTTGTCCTGACCGGCGGTCGCCACCGTCTGCTCGTCGGGGGACAGGGCGACATCATTTACTTTCTCGGCATGGCCCTCCAGCGTGGCCAGCTCCCGTCCGTTCGCAGCGTCCCACAGTTTCGCCGTCCGATCCTCCGAAGCCGTCGCCAGGACCTTGCCCGTGCGCGCATAGGCAACGGCCGTGACGGCAGCGGCATGTCCCGTCAAGGTCCGCACTGGCTTGCCTTCCGCCACGTCCCATAGTTTGACGGTCTTGTCGGTGCTGGCGCTGGCCAGGGTGGCGTCATCGGGAGCGAACACGACGCGAGTGATCGGCCCCTCGTGGCCCTCCAGAGTCTTCCGGATCTGGTTCATCTGCCTATTCCAGAGCTTGATGGTCTTGTCAGCACCGCCGCTAGCCAGAGTCTTGCCGTCTCCCGCGATGGCGACGGAAAGGACCGGGCCGGAATGGCCTTCCAGCGCAGCCCACGGTTGGGCCATGGACGAATGCCACAAGCTCACCTCCGCCCGCAATCCTGAAGTGGCGAGGAGCCGGCCGTCCGGGGAGAAGGCGATGGTGTACAGGGAAGGCAGACCGCTCCCTCCCGGATGGGCACGCAACATGGTCCGCTCCGCGCCGGTCTCAGCGTCCCAGAGTCCGATCCAGCCAGCGCCCGTGGCGGCCCCGACCACCTTGCCGTCCGGGGAGACGGCGACCGCGTGGTTCGGCCCGCCATTGCCGTAGAGCTTCGTGTATTTCCAGGTCGCGACGTCCCAGCGGCCGATCTCGGCCCGTCCGCCCGAGGTGAGTAAGGACTTGCCGTCGGGGAAGAACTTCATGTCGAGCATGGCATTGTAATGGACCCGGCTGGTATCGACCGTGGCGCGCAGCTGGCGCGAAGCCAGGTCCCAGACCTTGAACTCGGCGGGTTGCTCGGTGATCGTGGCATAGCCGGCGCACAAGGTCTTGCCGTCGGGAGCGATGGCCAGGCAGGTGACGAAGCCGCGAATGTCAGTCAGTGTGGCCAGCTCTTTCGCGGAGGCCACGTCCCAGAGCTTGACCTGGCCGGTCTTGGCCATGCGGTCGCCGCTGCCGGCCGCCAGCGTTTTGCCGTCCGGCGTGAAGGCCAGACTGCTTACCGGCCCCAGGTGGTCGGCCAGCGTGGCGATCTCCTTGCCCGTAGTTGCATCCCAGAGCTTGACGGTCCGGTCGTCGCTGCCGGTGGCGATCGTCTTGCCATCGGGCGAAATGACGACGGCATTGAGCTTGCCCTTGTGTCCTGCGAGGGTCTTCAACTCCATTTGCCGGGCCACGTCCCAGATCTTGGCCGTCATGTCCTGGCTGGCAGTCACCAGTAGTTTGCCATCAGGCGAAAAGGCCAGCGCGACCACATTGCCCTTGTGGCCCTTGAAAGCCCCGACTGGTTGCGCGCGGGCCGCAACACTGCCAACCGCCACCATAGTCCCGGTCATGAGCAGCAACAGGCAGCGTTGAAGAGTAGAGCGCATCGGGTGAATCCTCAGGTAAGGTAACCAAGGGCAAACAGGTGGTGTTGGCGCCGGGAGGATTTCAGAAGAGCACCTCGATCGGCTTGCTGTGGTAGAGCGGGAGGGGCCGGCCAAGTGGGTCGCTGAGCATGGTGTCGGCCGGTAGCCCCAGCGCGTGATAGATCGTCGCATGGATGTCTTCGGGTTTGCAGGCGTTGTCGCGCGGATAAGCTGCCCGGGCGTCGGAAGAGCCGTACACCTGCCCGCCCTTGATGCCGCCGCCGGCCATCAGGAGGCTGTAGCAGTGCGGCCAGTGGTCGCGGGCGCCCGCGCGCGCCACCGTGGGTGTGCGGCCGAACTCGCCCATCCACACCACGAGGGTGGAATCGAGCATCCCGCGCTCGCGCAGGTCGTGGAGCAGGGCCGACAAGTAGCCGTCGGTTTCGGGCAGGTTCTTCCGCAGCGTCGTGAAGTTATTGCTATGGGTGTCCCAGCGCCCGTTACCGCCATTGTCGTTGGCGTCGTTGACCAGGACGAGGCGGGCGCCGGCCTCGATCAGGCGTCGCGCCAGCAGGACGCTCTGGCCCACTCGGTTGCGCCCATAGCGCTCGCGCACCGCGGCCAACTCCTTGCTGATGTCAAATGCTTGCTTGCTGGCGGTGGAACGGACCAGGTCCCAGGCCCGCTCCTGGTGCTGGTCGAGATCCTGCGGAGACACGGCCTGTCCCCAGGCCCCCAGCGCTGGGGCATTGACGCCGGCGAGCAAGGCGCGACGGGCGTCCAGTCGCTCGGGCGTCAGCTCGGTGCGCGGCGTCAGCGCGGGACCAGCAAAGCTAGCCTGTTTCGGATCGTAGTGCACGATCAGCGGGTCGAGACCACTGCCCAGGAAGCCGCCCAGCTGGCCCGGCGTTGGCCGGCCAATATCGTTGGTCATGATCGGCAGCAGGACATACGGGGGCACCGGACGACTGACTGGACTTACCCGCGCCAGCGCGGCACCCAGGGCGGGCCAGTCGCTCCGCTTCGGGGTCAACTCCGGACCGTCGCTGACGGGCGCGTGACCGGTAAGGGCGTAGTATGCACCGGGATTGTGGTTAGAGTTCTTGTGCGACACCGACCGCACGATGGTGAACTGATCGGCCTGGGCCGCGAGCCGGGGCAATAGCTCGCAAATCTGGATGCCCGGAACCCGTGTGGCAATCGGCTTGAATTCTCCGCGGATTTCTGCCGGTGCGTCCGGTTTCATGTCCAGGGTGTCGTGCTGGGTTGGCCCGCCCCAGGCGAAAATCAGAATGCACGATTTCGGCCGCGCTCCCGAACTGGCCTCGGTGCGCAGCACATCCGGTAGCGACAGCCCGCCCACCCCCAGCGCGCCAACGTGGAGCATGGCTCGCCGTGTCATTTCCATGTTTTCTTCCTCGCTCGGATTCGTGCATCTCGCAGCAAAGCGTCACGCCAGCGCTTCCTGGATGAGCGGCGCGTCTTCGCCCACGATCTTGACCGGCCGCTTGTCGGGCGTATACAGCTCCTGATCGGCGTCGATCCCCAGCAGTTCGTAAAACGTTCGACCCAGGCTGGCCACGGTATAGTGCTTGTCGGTCACGTAGGCGCCGTTCTTGTCCGTGGCCCCGACGACGCAGCCGCGGCGGAACCCGCCGCCGGCTACCAGGATCGACTGCGCGTCGTTCCAGTGGTTGCGCGAGCCCACCGTGCTTTCCGGCTTGGGGCTGCGGCCCATCTCGCCGCCCGCGTAAACGATGGTGCTGTCGAGCAGGCCGCGCTGCTCCAGGTCTTCGAGCAGCGCTGCACACGCGGTATCGAACTCGCTGATGAGCTGGACAGCCTTGGCAAACGTACCCTGCCCGCCGTGGAAGTCCCAACCGATGAAGCCATGAAACTGGACGTGGACGCACGGCACTCCTGCTTCGATCAAGCGGCGCGCTGCGAGCACACGTCGGCACTGGGCGCCTTTGCCGTAGCGTTCCGCCGATTTCGTCGGTTCACGCTTCAGGTCGATCGCCTCGCGCAGCTTCGGAGAGCGGAGCAGATCGACGGCCTGCTGTTGAAACCGGTCCAGCCCGGCGATGAGGGGCTCCTCCTTGTCGAGGCGGCGCAAGTGCTGCTCAGCCGATTTGAGCAACTCGGTGCGGCGGTCCAGTGCGGTGATGTCCATCGGCGCGGGCGCCAGCATGGTCGTCAGGCGGTCGGCTGGGTCGTCGAGCTTGAACTCGATGGGCTCGTAGGCGGGCCCCAGATAGCTTTCCCGGCCGATATCGCCGAAGGTGACGAAACCAGGGAGGTCCGCCGGGCCGGGCCGAACCTTGGCCAGCACGCTCCCGTAGGCGGGAAACTTCGGGGAGTTGCTGCGGCGGTCCCGACGATTGGCGGTGAGCCAGGACCAGGCGGCGCCGGCGCCGTGTTGTCCCTCGTCCGGGTACCCCTTGGCGTTCACCGAACGGAGTACCGTGTACTTGTCGGCACTCCGCGCCAGGTTCGGCATCAGCTCGCTGACTTGCAGGCCCTGTAGTTTCGTGCCGATGGGTTTCCACGGCCCGCGGACCTCGGCCGGCGCGTCCGGCTTCATGTCGAACATGTCGATGTGCGGAGGACCGCCGCCGAGCCAGAGAATGATCATCTGGCGGGCGCGGGGGTTGGCGGCCCGCGCCTCCAGCAGCGACGGTGTGCTCAGCCCGAACAGGCCGACGCCGCCAATCCGGAAGAAGTCACGGCGGGTCAGGTTTTGAAAGCTCGTGCAGCCATGTCGCATCGTCAGGACTCCTCGTGAGAGCCGCGGCTTGCCGTCCGTGGGCCACTCGTTAGTGATTCAGCAGGAATTCGCGCGTGTTCAGCAACAGCCAGAGGACATCTTCCACTCCTTGCTGTCCTGAAGGGCTCTTCTGCAAGTGCTCGCGGAAAAACCGTTGCTCGGACGCCGTGGGCAGGCGGGCCAGCGTCCAGAGAAACACTTCCTCGATGCGCCGCGCGTCGTCGGCATGGTCCTTGACGATCTGGGCGGCGCGGCCCTGCGGATTGCCCACCTTCCTGAGCAGGTCGGGGAAGGCGGCCAGGTAAAGGCCCTGCACCAGTGAGGGCGCGCCTTCGCGGTCGCAGTCACAGAGGTTGCTGGAATCGCGCCTGGGGCGGCCAAACAGCTCCAGCGCGTAGCCCGACGTTGCCGCCGCCTGGATGCCGGTGGAGGCGGGCACCCGGCTGCGGACAATGGCATCGCCTGGGACCTCGATGGCGCGCGTCCCCGGCGGCACATAAGCCACGGCCGGATAGGTCTCGCTACCACCTGTGGCGTGATTGATGGCGTCCACGAGCACCTCGGCCGGCAGTCGCCGGAGCGCGAACCGGGAATAGTGGGCCGCATCGGCGCGGCTGGACGCGTTGGCCTGGCTTGACTGCTGATACGTCCGGCTGACGAGGATGGTCCGGTGGAGCCATTTCAGATCATACTTGCTGGCGATGAAGCCGCGGCATAGCTCGTCGAGCAGTTCAGGGTGAGTGGGCGGGTTCAGCGGCGACAGATCATCCGGCGGATCGACGATGCCCCGGCCCATGTAATGAGCCCATACCCGATTGACGATGGCTTTTGCAAAGTAGGGGTTGTCCGTCTTTCGCATCCAGGCGACGACCAGTTCGCGCGGGTCCTGATCTGGTGCGGGAGTGACCGCAGTGGCGGCGCCCAACAAGCGAAAGGTCTTGGAGTCCGCTTTGCCCAGCGAACTGCTGACACTCGCAAAGGATGCCCTGGCGGCCGGGGCGACGCCGGTAAACGTGCTTCGCAGGTAGTTGAACCGGGCTGCCATGCCCGCCTTCTTCTCCAAGTCTGCCGCTTCGGCCAGCAGCCGGTCGCTTTCGTCCTTGGCTACGTCTTTCGCCTTGGCCTGATCGCGGAGCTTCTTGACCTGCTCCGTCAGCTTTTTGGTTTCCTCAGCCTGCTGTTTCTGCTCGGCGGGCGACGGCTTTTCCCCGCCCCGACCGACCCGCATGAAGAAGTTGGCGAAGCTCAGCAGGTCGTCCTGCTGCCACACATCGGTGGGGTGACGATGGCATTCGGCGCACTGCAGCCGCAAGCCCAGGAAGGCGTGGGCAATCTGAATGGTGCCCGGCACGCCACCCGCGTTGGGTCGCAACCAGTACAGGTCGAGCGTCCGGCGACTGGCATACGCTTTCAAGTCGGTGCTGAAGGCGGCGTCTTCCAGGGCCATCGCTTCCAGCTCCTTGAGCACCTCGTCCTTGGTCCGGCCCTCCGCGCTGGTGGCGGTCAGGATGCGTTCGACAATCTGGTCGTAAGGGACGTTTTCCTGCAAGCGGGTCCGGAACCACTCATAGAAGCGCCGAACCTGGGCCCCTTCCGAAAAGAACCGGTCGTCCTCGCGATAGTGCGGTTTGAGAATGTCACAGAACTTCGTAGCCCACAGGGCGGCGTGGTCCGGCCTCGATAGCAGCTCGTCGATCTTTCGATTTCGTTTGTCGGCACGCCGATCAGCGCTATAGGCGCGGATCTCATCGGGAGGCGGCAGGGCGCCGGTCACGTCCAGGGAGACCCGGCGAAGAAAGGTGACGTCATCGCACAATTCGGCGGGATGCCAGTGGAGCTGGCGGAGCCGGTCGAGCACGTGCCTGTCGATGAAGTTGTGCTCTTTGACTTCGGGGAAAGCCGCCTTGGCCTCCGCCGGCACGAAGACTCGGCTGACCACCGGTTGACCGCGAAATCGCGCCAGCAAGGCCGCGCTACCCGGGCCCATTCCCTGGACGTGGGCTTCGAGACTGACCGTGGCCACTGCGCCATCCCGACTTTCAAATGTGCTCAACGCCGTAACATCTTCCTGACTGCCATCGGCGAACGTGGCCAGTACCTGCAGGCGATAGCTCGCCCCGGGCCTCAGGGTCTGCTGCTCAGGTGTCAGCAGTAAACCAGTAAGTTTCGACTTGTCCAGCGGATCAAGGGGGGCGCCCCGAGCAATCCAGCCCAGGATTGACTGATATTCCGCGCCGCCGACCAGCAGCCGCTTGCCGCCTTCATGCGGCACCTGGCCCGTGGCTTTGAGCAAGAGCAAGCTCTGCGCGGGGTCGGTGAAATTGAGCCGCCGCCCTCCGAACTCGCGCCGCAGACGTTCGTGATCGCTTGCGGGGTCCGCGCCGAAGAGACTGAGCCGGAAGCCGTTCTTGCCCTGCACCGCCCCGTGGCACGCCCCGGCGTTGCACCCGAGCCGGCCGAACAGCGGCACGATATGCCGGCTGAAGAGCGGCTCAGACGGCAAGGATGGCGCAGGAAGATTGCTTTCCCCCGCAACGATCTCCCCGGCGCCGAGTAGGAGGGCGAACAGCGAACCGGTCCAGGACAAGCATGTACGAATCATGGGGTCAAACTCCTGGCCGGCGGGCAGGAATGCGGCACGCCTTTGGTGGCGGCAAGGCGGCCTCTGTGGCGGGAACCATCGCGTCGGAGTGAGAATACACCAGCGACCCGCTGTTGGCGAGCTACTTATCCAACCTTATTTGTTGCATTCAGAAATAGATTTTATCTAGATGATGATTCTCTCGGCTGGATTGCAAGCCGGACGACGGTCGCTTCCCGGCCGCCCCGATGCCTCATTTGGCCCGCAACGCAGATTGCTCCCGCGTACGGCAGCTTCGAGCCAGGCCGCGACCTTTGGCGGATGAAGTGTGTCGGCGCCACCACCCCCGATGCAGCGCTGGCAATCCCGGCTGCTGGAGACCGCTCCTCCCCGGTCCCTGATCTGTATCAATTACGAGAGGAGATCTCCGCTACTCTCTCCTCGAAGAGATGATTGCTTCCATGCCTCAGCGGGGGCCCATGAACACGACACCGCAGCAGTCACTGGTCTAGGTTGAATCTATCGATAGATAAGCAAGATTCATGGTCATTTCGATTGTGCCTTGCTCCCCGTCACGAATTACTATTAACCGACGCTAGTAGGCGTTCGGGGATCGCCGGGTGCGAGGTCTGTTTTTGGCTTTCGCTACTGTAACGTTCAAGTTCTAGCGCTGAAAGAATTCCCGGCGGGTCGCTGGCTGATGGATCCAGCGGAGACTTCTTTTCCACTGGACGGTAGGTGCACCGGAAGATTGCGTGGGAGATTCGGTCGATGCGCTCGTACGGGTGCTCAGGTCGGGATAGGCTCCAGCCACCATGCGCTTTGTTTGTTCTGATGCTAGCCATTTTCACGGGCTGCGGGGGCGCGGAAGTACGGCACGACCCCCGTCTCATTAGGTCAACGACAGCCCATCCCCAATCCAGCATCGCAGGGGAAACGCAGAGTCCCTTCATCGTTCCACCGGCGACGGTACCCGTCGAACACGTTATCGCATGTGAGACCGGCGGCTGGTCCCAACGTCTGGCGACAGTTCCCGAACTCGGCGCTCAGCGGATTCTGGCCGTGCCGGCCTTCGATGTCGATGGGCAAGCCAGATCGGCATTCTTCGCCCCGTGGCCTACCGACGACTGGCTCATCGGTTGTCGCGGCGGTCAGCATGCCGTCCTTGGCTTGCGCGGGAAACGCGATGATTGGGGCGATGCGTTTTTTGACAGACAAGGTTGGCAGCGGTTTGAACTCGGCAAGCCCCGGGAAGATGAGACCCAGCGCCGGTTCGATAAAGGTGGCAACGTTCTCGCCTCGCCACCATTGTCAGGCTATCCGCATGGCCGGCTGGTGGTGGGCCGCTCTCTCCAGCCGGACCTCAAGGATTTTTTTCGGCGACAAAAGGTGCAGACTGGACCAGGCGGCAAGCTGCTGGAGATCGACACGGACTGGCTGCAAGTAGGCCATGTGGATGAGATTCTCGCCTTCGGGCGTGCGCCCGAATCGCCGGGGTTTCGCGTGGTACTGCCCGATTTCGAGGCGGGCCTGGGCCTGCTGGATTCCGTGCCGGCCGACCGGGCGATCTTCTATGCACAGGGCAGCGCAGAGGCTGTCGGCATTGTGGCGGATGCCGGTCCGCGCTTCCTCGAAGTTGCCGCTCCTGGGCTGCCGTCTGGTCAGTGGTGCTACGTTCGTATGGTCCGCGGTACCGGAGCGGGCCAGGTGGCACGGATCCGTAACGTCCAGGGGCGCCGCATGGTCATCGATCGCGTCTGGGACCTGCGTGGTGCCGACGTGTCAGGCGTCGTCTCCGCTGCTCGAGCTGGCTCTTGCGAAATGATGCCTATCTGGTTCGAAACACCGGATGCGACCAGCCGTTTCCTTGCCGTGGAAGGCACGCAGATGTGGCTCGATAGCACCGGCGCGGAGTTTCCCGCGATCGTTTCCGCCGGAGAACTGGCCCGCGATCCCGCCCTGCGCCGGACGGCACGGGAGTGCGCCGCACGGCTTAGCAACAAGAGCGGGGGTGTTCCGGAAACGCTGGAAGCGCTGGGCATTGGCACCGACGATGTGCTGCGCCTCCCTGTCCTTTTTTCCTCCGACCCAGGGGGCGCAGAGGCCGGCGCCCTGGTTCCCAATCCCATCAACCTCGTGTCCCTCGACCGAAGCGTGGTCCTGCTCCGTCCGTTCGGGCCGCGCAGTGATACCACCGACGATGACAGCGATGTTTTCGCCAAGGCCTGGCGAGCGGTGCTGAATCGCGGTGGGCTTCGGCCCGTGCTCCTGGACGGCTGGGACACGCTTCACCGCCGCGGCGGCGGTGCTCATTGCGGCAGCAATGTGATTCGGAAGAAAGGCTGAACCGGCTGCAGGCGCGAGTGCTTTCAACCAGCCACAGATGATAATGGAGACGATGGCGATGAACACGAAGTGGATGATATTGCTGGGTCTCGTGCCCGTTTGGTTCTCCGGCACGGCGTTGACCCAGGAGCCGCCAGCGAAGAAGCCCAAGTTCGACATTCCTGTCTGGCATCCCGACGCGCGCTGGGAAGTGTCGAAGGAACCGTTCGCGGGCAACCTGCTCGTCCCAGGGGAACTCGACGGCCCGCGCCGGGAAGTCATGTGGATGACCGGTGTGAAGCCAACGCTTCTCGGCGGCCTTACACAGGGCGAACGACATGTTGTGCTCTCTTACGATGCCAGGACGGAGCGGTTTTTTCAGGCGACCCGCGGCGCACGGGGCTATCTGGATGGACCGTTCGCACGGGCGCGGTTCAAGGGCGGACATTACCACGAATCGAGTTTCTGGGTCCACGCGCCCGACGGACGTTTCTTTTATTTGCTGGAAGCTGCCGACCGGCTTCGCGCGGTGGACTTCGCCAAGCAATACGTCTCCACCGTACCCACCAAGGGCGCTGTGAAGGCCATGACCTGCGGCGAGAGCGGCAAGCTGTACGTGGTGCTCAATAGTCCAGCCACTGAAGTTCAGGTGTTGAGTTCGGGGTCGGAGTGGAAGCTGCTGGAAACTGTCAAGCTTCAGGGAAAACAGGAGCTCGGCGATCTCGGTTCCGTGCTGGCGGTGGACGAGGAACGCGGCCGCTTGTACGGGACGACCTATGGCGCGTGGCCGTGGTACGTGTGGTACTGGAATCTGAAGGACGGAAGCTATCATGGCGTCCTGCCGAACGCGCAGAAGGAGGCCGACAAGCGGAAGCAAGGAGAGGCCGGCCCGTTCGCGGGAACGGTCGTCTATAACCATGGCGCCATCGCCTGGGGGCCGGACGACCCGGAAAAGCGGTTCTTGTACATGACGCGCGTGGATGACTCGAGTTGCTACCGGCTCGATCTGGACGAGAAGGTGCTCCGCGTGTTCAACGAAAGGGAAGGTCGCTTCATCGAAAAAGGCAGGGGGACGCCCATCACCTATGCGCATGCGCCATTCTGGTTCGACGATGGCAGCTTTTCGGGCTGGCTGCATTTCTATCCCGGCGAGACACGCACGCTGGCCCGGCGGATCAAGTAACAAGGAGAACAACCATGCGCTTCGCATTCGCGGCATTCGTCGTCGGAGTTATTGGGACGGCGTTCGCGGAAGACGCTCGAACGCCGGAGACTTTCCTTCCTTTGGCGGACGGGCGCGATGCCTTTTCCCCGGCAGCGGCTTTCGGCAAAGACGTGTTTCTTGTGGCCTGGCAGTCCGGCAACCTGGAGGAAGGCGATCTTCGCAAGGGGATTAACTATGGCGGCGACATTGTCGCCTGCCGGGTGGACGCGGCCGGTAAAGCCCTCGACGCCAAACCGTTCTCGATCTGCGCCGCCAAGGATATGCAGGAGAAACCCCGCATTGCGTTCGGCGATGGCGTCTTTCTCGTCGTCTGGAACGACCTTCGCAGTGAGAAAGACTGGGATGTGTACGCGGCGCGGGTGACGCCGGCAGGCAAGGTGCTCGATCCGGATGGCTTCCTGGTCGCGGGCGGCAAGCACAACCAGGCGCTGCCGCAAGTCGCTTGGGATGGCAAGACGTTCCTGGTCGTCTGGCAAGACGCGCGCTCCGGCACTCGCTACGAGGTCTATGGGGCTCGGGTTTCTCCCGAGGGCAAGGTACTAGATGTCGATGGCCATGTGCTGGCCACCGAGAAGGCGCCGGTCAGCCGCTTCGGGCCGGTCGTGGCGAGCGACGCCAGCGCAGGTAAGAGCCTCCTCTTCTGGCTGGGTATCCACAACAACAACTTGCGGCGGCCTCTGGCGGGCACGCAGTTTGTGCAGGACGGGAAGGTCGTCGACCAGCCAACCTACGAAACGCCGCCGATCGGCACTGGGGAGAGGAAAGCGCCCGGCGGACAGTACGGTCAGTTTCCGATGTCCCTCGCCGCGGGCCCGAAAGGATACCTGGCCAGTTGGACGACAAGTATCTTCCTGGGGCGCGGCGCCGCTACCAACGACGCCCACGCCGCGATCTTCAAGCCGGACGGCCAGCTGCTCAAGACGTTTCTGCTGACCGGCACGAGGGACAAGGAGTCGCCGCGCATCCGCAACCCGCACTCGGCCTGGGACGGAACCAGTTTTGTGGCCGCCTGGGACATGGGCGGCAATGCCCGGCCCCCCGCGGAGAAGGTCTTCTTCACGCGCGTTTCCAGCGAAGGGACGCCTTCGGAGACTCAGCTTGTGGCGGGAACGGCCGAAAGCCCAGCCATCAAACCCGTGGTGGCTTCCACGGGCGCGGGCACGACCCTGATTGCCTACGAGCAGCATCCGGCAACGGGCGAGACACCCGTCAAGATCGGGTTCCGGATGCTACGACCGAAATGACGTTTCCCTCCAGACCCCAAACCGCAATCCCAAGGTGCATCCATGAGCATGATCCTCGCGGCGCTCGTGCTGGCAGGTGTCGCAACTCCGACATGGGCCGAGCCAGCTGCCATTGCCTCGGCTGACAACTATTTTCTCCGGCCCAAGGACGTGATCCTGTTTCTGGGCAACTCGATCACCGCCGGTGCGCAGGCGGAGTTCAACTTTCTGAAGGAGGATTGGAAGAAGCAATATCCCGCATTGGCCGAAGGTGATACTGCCGTGAAGTTCATCAACGGCGGCAGTGGAGGCGAACAGGCGGCCGGCGGCGCCAAACGCCTGAAAAAGCTCCTCAGCGGCACGGACAAGCCCACGGTGTGCGTGGTGTGTTACGGCACCTGTGAACTGACCTTCAAAAACGAAAAGAGCTTTACCCCCGCCATGAAGGAGATCGTCAAGCTGCTCAAGGAAGAAGGCGTGCTGGTGATCATCGTGGCCACGCCACCGCCTTGCGAGCTGCATCCGAAATGGCAGTACTGGATCGACGGCACCCCGGACCTGGTGAAACAAGCCAGGAAGCTCGCCGAAGATGAGAGCGTTCTGTTCGTGGATGCCTACGCCGACCTGGACGCCTTCTTCAAGAAGACAAAGAAGGACTTTACTTCCGACGGAATTCACCTCAACAAGGACGGATATCGCGTGATGGCCGACTCCCTGCAGAAGGCATGGAATGCCGGCAAACCCCTGGTCGAACAACCCCGGAACAAATGACATTGCGAGTAGCGAGCAGGGCCCTGGCGGTGGCAAAAAGACAATCGTTACTAGCGCCATGAAATGAGGACTGATGCAC
>JAEUIF010001451.1 GCA_016795185.1 Planctomycetia bacterium
CCCCTGTCCTTGTTTTTGGTTTTTGTGCCCTACCTTGGGCGGGGTGCCCGGACCCGCGTCCCCCGGTGGCTTGGCCAACCCCCCCCCCCCCCCCACCTCGACCCGCGCCCCGCCCCACCCCAGGTTAGACTTGCGCAACCAGCCGCTTGATTTTGCACCAGGAGCCTTGGCGGGCGATTTCGCCGCCAGCGTCTTTCGCCCGCGCTTCGGATCGCTATACTGGGCCGGCAGGGAACCGCACACCGCCGCACCACGACCGGAGAGCCGCTCATGACGCCGCTGGAGGGATTGCGCCTGGCGATGGCCGAGGCCGACCGCTACTACAAGGACCGGGGCATCTTTCAGGACCGCTTCGGCTTCGGCGTCAGCCCGGCGCTCATCGTCATCGACATGGCCTACGGCTGGACCGACCCGATCTACGGCGGCGGCTCGGCCCGGCTGGACTCCGCCATCGCGGCCATCCAGAAGCTGCTGCCGGCGGCGCGGGCCAAGGACATTCCCATCATCTACACCACGTCGCCGTTCGAGCAGTTCCAGCAGAAACGGATGTTCAAGTCGGCGGCCGACGAGTCCGGCAAGTTCCGCTCCTGGGACCAGCGGGCCTTCGCCATCGACGAGCGCGTGAAGCGCTTGCCCTCAGAGTACATCATCTACAAGGAGCATTCGAGCGCCTTCGCCGGCACACCGCTGATCGGCCACCTGGCCGGCCGCCGCGTCGATACGCTGCTCATCACGGGTTGCTCGACCAGTGCCTGCGTGCGCACCACCGCCACGGATGCCAAGAGCAACTATCTGAAGCCGATCATCATCCGCGAAGCGGTGCAGGACCGCTGCGAGGTCGCCCACGAATGGACCCTGTTCGACATCCAGGCCCGCTTCGCCGATGTGGTCGGTCTGGACGAGACGCTCGCTTATCTGGAAGGCTTGCCGAAGGGGAAGTGAGCCGGCGCCCCCGTAGGGTCCGCTGTGCGGACCGTGGGCCATGACCCTTCCGTGTTTGCGGTCCGCAAAGTGCATCCTGTGGTTCAGTGGTCCGCACAGCGGACCCTACCAGTGCTGTCCCACGGTTCTCAGGCCGCCGTGTCGGCGGTTTCCGGCAGCCACAGCGTCGCGAGCAGCGAAATCAGCGCCGCGGCCATCACGTAGTAGGCGGGCGATAGGTCGTCTTGCGTCCGTTCGATCAGCCAGGTGGCGACCAGCGGGCTCAGGCCGCCGAGCAGGCCGACGCACAGGTTGTAGCCGATGGAGATGGCGCTGCATCGCAACCCGGCCGGCGTGGTCTCCACCATCGTCACCGGAATGACGCCGCCGAACAGGCCGAAGCAGACCGCGAAGCCCAGCTGGCCGACGAAGTTCCAGGACGCCGACGGATGATGCAGCGCCCAGAACAGCGGCCAGGCCAGCACCAGCAAACCGCCGATGCCGGCCACGAGCAGCGGCTTGCGGCCGAGGCGGTCGGACAGCCAGCCGGCGGACGGCAGCACCGCCAGCAGCACCACCATGTTGAGCGTGTTGATCTCCAGCGCTGACGCCTCGCTCAGCCCGCCCACGGTTTGCATGTAGGTCACGAGGTAGACGAACGCGACATAAAAGCCGACACCGTTGATGGCGTTCAGCAAGGCGATTCGCAGGATGGTGCGCCATTCCGACCGCAGCGCTTCCCAGACCGGCGAGCGGCCGTGCTGCACCCCCGCGGGCTTATGCGCCTCCGGAATGTGGCGACGAATGAACAGGCCCGCCAGGCCGACGAACAGCCCGACGAGGAAGGGTAGCCGCCAGGCCCAGCTTTGCACCGCGTCCGGCGGAAACGCCAGCGCGATGACCGCGCCGACGGCGGAACCGAGCAGGATGCCGCCCACCGCGCCGAAGCCGCTCCAGCTGCCCGCGAAGCCCCGGTGCTTCCGCCCGGCCCCTTCGACCAGGAAGACGATGGACGTGGTGTATTCCCCGCCGACCGACAGCCCCTGAATCATGCGCAGGATGACCAGCAGCACGGCAGCCAGCGCGCCGAGCGTGTCGTGGCCGGGCAGGACGCCGATGAGAAACGTCGGAATGGCCATCGCCAGCACGGAGAGCGTCAGGGCGGCCTTGCGGCCGATGCGGTCGCCGATATGCCCGAAGACGACGCCGCCCAGCGGGCGCATCAGGAAGCCGGCGGCGAACACGCCGAACGCGGCGATCAGCGACGTGGTCGGGTCGTTGGCGGGAAAGAAGTGCTTGCCGATGGTCGCGGCGAAGTAACCGTAGACCGCGAAATCGTACCACTCCATGATGTTGCCGACGGTGCCGGCGGCGATCAACCGCACCGGCAGGTGCGTGGGGTGCGGGGGTTCATCGGCGTGCAGGGCAGCGGTGGTGGAATCCATGTCAGTGAAAATAAACCGACGTGAGCCCGACGCGCCAGCAAGGGCCGAACCTCCCTCGCTGGCGCATCGGGCTCACGTTATCGCGGTCATCTTGCTTCAAGACGCGAACAGCTGCATGGTCTGCGCAGTCAGCCGTTGCGTGAACTGGCAGCCGACTTCCCAGGCGTCGTCCTTGGGCCGGCAATTCTTGACCAGCACCGGTACCCAGGCGGTGCCGGGCGGCGCTTGCGGCGGCATCACCATCAGCAGCGAGCCTTCGCTGATCCGCTCGCGGCGCACCGCCAGGCGCAGACCGCCGTGCGAGGCATCGAGCAGGGTAGCGCGAAACGGCTCATCCAGGGCGCAATCGTTGGACATGAACAGCACGCGCACCGAGCGACGGCGGCGCGGCGCGGTACGGCGTTCGCGAACTGGTGCTGACTTGGCGGAACTGCGGGGCGGTATGGCCATGAGGTTCTCCTTCTTCCCGTCCGGTCCCGAGGACGGCGCGGGCGCGTGTGGCAGTTGTTAATCGTCACTATCAATGTACGGCCCGCGCCCGCGCCGGCAATCATTACTTCAGCTTCCACCGCCCTCATTCTTCAGACCTTCGCCGAAAAACCGGCCCCTGCTTGGCACCCCTCGGCAGCCCCGCTAGAATACGCCGCACGCACGGCATCCATCGACCTTTCGCCGGCCGGCTTGCCGAGGAACCCACCGCATGACCAGCACGCACGAACACCTGGAACACGGCGAACATGCGCAGCACGCTGCCCACGACCCCTTCGACCGCAAGGTGTCGATGACGATGGCGATCATCGCGGCGGTGCTCGCGGCCATCACCATGCTCAGCCATCGCGAGCATACCGAAACGCTCCGCCTGCAAAGCGAGGCCAACTCCTACGAGACCAAGGCCGTCGATAAGTGGAACTACTTCCAGGCGAAGAACATCCGCGAGCACGAGTACGAGGCGTTTCAGCTGCTGCTGTCCGCCGTGGCCCACGCGCCGGGAAAGGAAGCCGAGGCCCAGAAGGCGCAGGACAGCTGGGCCAAGTACATCAAGCGCTACAAGGAAGAGGAATTGCCGCAGCTGAAGAAGGAAGCCGAGCATCTCGACAAGGAGGCCAAGGAGTACGTTCACCTCAGCCACCTGTCGCACCAACGGACGAGCCGCTTCGACCTGGGCGAACTCGGCGTCGAACTGGGGATCGTCTTCTGCTCGCTGGCGGTGCTCACCAAGCGCAACGGCTGGTGGTACTCCAGCATGATCCTGGCGCTGGTCGGCTTCCTGGTGGCCATGTCCGCGTTCTTGACGCTGGTGCCCGGCTTCGGCGCGGAATGAGCGTGAGCGGACAGAACTCCGGAAAGAGCCTTACTGTACAAGTCTGAAGCGCCAGCGAAGGATGGGGTTCCTACGGCCTGTCCGGTCAATCAAATTGGACCGCTTATGATTTCTGTAGAGCATTGCTCCGCGCTTCAAGCTGATCGACCAGGGCCAGTCGGATGCGCCGATCAGGCACCGCCGGCGTTTGCAAACGATCGGGCATCTCGTCGTAGGTCCGGCCGTCCAGTTGCCGGCCGGCAACCCCTTTGCGCACGCCGCCCCACTGCTTGAAGAAGAACGGCACTTTCGCCGCCTGGCACTGCTCCCGAATCCGCAGCACCCACTCCTTCGCCATCGGCCGCGCGCCGTGCCCGCTCTCGCCGCCGACGATGACCCAATCGATCCCGGTGAGGTCCAGTTCACCCAGGTCTTCGAGCAGCGGTTCGACGGACAGAAAGCGCACCGCCGCCGGCGCGTCCCGCAGGCAGGCGATGCGCGGCACCCCATGCTTGCGATCCTCGACGCTGACGCCCCACCAGATATGCGGCAAGTCGGCGACAAACGCCAACTCGGTACGGAGCACGTCGCGCAGGCGCTGGCCGCGTTTGGTCAGCACCTGATAGGTATGCCAGTTCGCCAGTTGCATGACGCGCACGACCTGCGCGATGTAGGCGCTGGGAATGTCATCGTGAAACAGGTCGCTCATCGAATTGACGAAGACCGCCTTGGGCGTGGACCACTTCAGCGGCTCGGCCAGTTTCTCCGGCACGAACCGCAGATCGAAGCCCTGCTCGTAAGGATGCCCCGGCACGCCGCGAAAGCGTTCGGCGAAGGTTTCGGCATAGCAATGAGTGCAACCCGGACTGATCTTGGTGCAGCCACGCACCGGGTTCCAGGTGGCGTCTGTCCATTCGATATGGGAAGTTGCGCTCATGCCATGGCCCTGGGTGCTGGGAATGAAATCTGCGCGTGTTCGGCGAGCGTTCCCCGTCTGCGTGGCGGACAGGGCGGCTCAATACCGATCAAGCCATCCGACTCCATTGTGCACACAAATTGAGGTTGAGCAATCCAGCGGTTTCCCGGTCGGCCTTGCCAGCCGCCAACAGGTCGATGGCGTTCAGCTGCGGCATGGTCAGGCCGCGTTTGTATTGCCGTTGGTAGACGGCGGTTCCATTGGCTTTCTTTGTTCGGACACTTGCAAAGGCAATTCTTCGGGCCTGCCTCGCTGTCACTGGCATCCCGGGGTTCCCCGGTCGGCTGGCGGCCAGGGCGGCGGCGCGGCGAATTTTCACGCTACCGTGCTTCCCTTCGCGTTTTCGCCGGGTTATGTTCTTACCCATCACGACGGGCGGGAACTCACCAGCCCATTCTCACAATCCAGCAGGCCAACCATCACCGCCGTCTCCAGAAGGACGACAGCGGCGCGTACCTTTACCAGCGAGGTCGTTCATGGCTGCCAAGCTCGACAAGGACACCTACCCCGAGAAAGCCGGCCCCAGCGATTTCCAGTGTTTCGGGCCGCCCGCCACCCGCGACGGCGAGTTCGACGGCGTCAAAATTTGCGACATGGGCTGCTTCACTCAGGACGGCAAGGACAGCAACAAGTATTACCATGCCGCCGTCGTGCAGCACAAAACCTCGAAGAACTGGTACGCCTACTTCGAGTGGGGCCGCACCGGCGCGGCCAAGCCCAGCTTCCAGTTCGTGCAGTGCGGCTCCGAGGCCGAGGCGTGCCGGGAGTTCGCGGCCCAGCTGCATTCCAAGAACGACAAGCGCGGCGAGTGGGCCACGGTCGCCGGCATCCGCACCCTGCGCGCCCGCGCCGGCAAGGACTGCTATTTGGTCCGGCCGATGGCCACCCGCAGCACCGGTCTGCCCGATGCCCGCAGCATCAAGAGCAACGAAGGCGCGAAGAAGCAGGAACCCAAGGGCGACTCCGCGAAGTCTGCGGCCAAGAAGAGTGCTCCGAAGGCGGACGCACAAACACTGTCGTTGCTGCGCGACCTGAGCATCGCCACGCTCGCCTACACGCGCGGTAGCATGGCCGACGCCAGCCTGCCCACCCAGGGCGCTATCGACGAGGCCCGCACCATTCTCGCCGAAGCGCAGAAGCGGCTCGTCAAGGTCGGCGACGATGTGAAGAAGCAAATCAAGGACAAGGATTTACTGCAACTCACCACCCTGATGTACGGCCGGATTCCCAAGAAGAAGCCGGTCGGCGCGCCGCCGGAAACCTGGATCCTCTCCAAGGACAACGTGCTCGCCTGGCAGAACGACCTCGACGCCTTCGAGAGCGCCCTGTACAGCACCGACATCGAGGAGGAGCCGGAGTTTGATCCGTTCCAGGGCATGGAACTGACGATGGAATGGATTCCGCCCGATGCCGCCCTGGGCAAGTTCCTCTACGAGTGGTGGCCCAGCGCCACGAACAACCGGCACGGGCACATCGGCAAGTTGCAGATCAAGAACCTCTGGCGAGTGGAGCGCCACGCCGACCGCGGCCAGCTGGCGACGGTGCAGAAGGAGATCAACGGCACGAAGGCCAAGATCAAGGAACGCGCCCTGTTCCAGACCGAGCAGCGGCCCGACTTGCCCAAGGCCGAGGCGAAGGACTTTCACGCCAGCAACACCGCCCTGCTGTTTCACGGTACCCGCTCGGTGAACGTCAGCGGCATCCTGCGCGAATCGCTGCGGCTGCCCAAGCAGCTGGTCGGTGTGGTCATCACGGGCGCGATGTTCGGGCCGGGCCTGTACTTCGCGGACGACTGGAAGAAGTCGGCGGGCTACACCAGCCTGCCGAATTCCTACTGGTCGGCCGGCGGCGGAGCGGTCAAGGGGCGCAGCGCCTTCATGTTCGCGGTGGATGTGGTGCTGGGTAATCCGTTCGTCGCGCCGGGGGCGCACGGCTACACCCAGCCGCCGGACGGCCATCACAGCGTCTTCGGCAAGGCGGGCGCTTCGGGCGTGCAGAACAACGAGTACATCGTCTTCCGCCGCGAGCAGCATCAGTTGCGTTACCTGGCCGAGTTCGCCACGGCGGCCAAGTGATGGCGTCTCGTTACGGGCCGTTCGTGGAGGCGAGCGGCGGGCGTCAGCCCGCTGTTGGAAGTGGTT
>JAEUIF010000001.1 GCA_016795185.1 Planctomycetia bacterium
GGCGATGGTCGGAATCGGAATTCTCATCTGCATGAAGGTGCGACCGATGACCGTGCGAATCTGGTTGGAGTTCATCCGCAGCATGACCATCGAGATGATGACCGCAAAGAAGACCGCCGTGCCCGGCGCGGTCAACCAGGGGAAGTTGTAGAGGGCGCTTTCGGGCTTCTCGTCGCCGAGTCGGGCGTCGCGCAGCACTTCCTGGTGCAGCGTCGGCACTGGAATGAGGTAGTTGGTCTGAATCGGGCCAACGTGGACCGGACCCTTGCTCTCCATCTGCCGGACGATGCCCGTGAGCATCAGCAGGATCGACATGAACGCATACGGCGCCCAGGCCAGGGTCACGCTGCCGACGGTCAGCGGCTTCTTCGGCTTCGTGGTATCAACGGGCGGCTCAGAGCCCATCAGAGCCGCGGCCTCGGCGGCATGCGGGTCGGAGGCGTCGAGTTGCCTCTCGGGTTCGGCCGGCGCCGCGGTCGGCTCCAGTTCCTGGTCGAAATGCCAGTCCTTCTTCGGCTTCCAGACGCGCAAGAACAACGCCGTCACGACTAGCGAGAAGATGCCGCCGCCGATGTCGGTCATCGGCCACAACTCCACACCGGGAATCCAGGTGTGCATGGTGGCGAAGAAATACTGGAAGATGGCGAACGAACCGCCGGACACCAGCAGCGCCGGCAGCACCTCGAAGGTCTGCTTCCAGCTGCACATGCACTTCACCATCCAGAGTGGCACCACGAACGACAGCAACGGCAGCTGATGGCCGGCCATCACGCTCAGGGTCGGGGTGGGCAGCCCGGTGACGCTCGACAGCACGATCAACGGCGTGCCTAGACCGCCGTAGGCCACGGGCGAGGTATTCGCGATCAGGCAGAGGATGGCACTGAGGAACGGGGGGAAGCCGAGGCCGACCATGATCGCGCCGCAGATGGCCACGGGCGTGCCGCCGCCCGCCGCGCCTTCCAGAAACGCGCCGAATGCGAAGCCGATCAGGATGGCCTGAATGCGGGCATCGCCGGACAGGCCCGCCACGCTCCGCCGCACCACTTCAAACTGCCCGGTCACGACCGTGATGTTGTAGAGCAGCATGGCGTTGAAGATCGTCCAGCCCACGGGCAGCATGCCAAAGGCCGCCCCGTAGACGAACGACATGCCGGCCATCTCCAGCGGCATGTCAAAGGCCAGCCAGGCCAGCACAATGGCGGTGACGGCCCCCGCCAGGCCGGCCTTGGGGGCCAGCCAGCGGCGCGGCACCAGCGTGTAGAACAGCACCAGCACCGGCAGGGCGGCGAGGAAGGTCGAGAGGTAGCGGTTGCCCAGCGGGTCCAGCTGCTGCGTGAAACGCACCGCGAATAACATGGTCGGTTCCTGGAGAGTGAGGCAGGTCGGCAAGCGGTGAGGTTGGGGTTCGTAGTTCCGTTTGCTGTCGGTTGGGTGCCCTGCCCACGGCTTTGCGTGGGCAGGGCACCCAGAAAGTCTATCGGGTGAGCAACAACTCGCTGGGAATTTCCCTGGTGCAAAGTCCAAGGAGTGTTTGCCTGACCGCCGAGCGTACGTCGGGCTTTCCAGCCCGACACGTCGCGCCG
>JAEUIF010000006.1 GCA_016795185.1 Planctomycetia bacterium
AGAAGGAAGTCGAAGGCGAGCTGATTATCGACGACAGCCACGACGAACTCGACTTCAACCGCCTGGATGCCCTGAGCCGCGACTGGGAAGACCACTTCAACGAGGAGCATCGCCCATCGCGCAGCGGCATCGACGCGGAGGGCGACAAGAAGCACGACGCGATGCAGAACATGCCGTCGCGGCCCCAGTCGCTGCACGACTATCTCTATGACCAGATCGGCTACCTCGACATGCCGCCGGACAAGGAACGGCTGGTCCGCTTCCTGATCGGCAACCTCGACGACAACGGCTACCTGACCGCGACGCTGGAAACCATCGCCCAGGCGTACAACGACGACCTGCGGCGCGAGATCGAGGAGATCGCACGCCGAGCGGAGTGGACCTCGGAGGAACTCGACGCCCGCTATCCCCCGCTGTACACCGTCGAGCAGGTTGAACGGTCGCTGCGGCTGGTGCAGAAGCTCGATCCGACGGGCGTCGGGGCGCGCGACCTCAAGGAATGCCTGTTGCTCCAGCTGGAGAACGACGATCGCCCGTATCGCGATGCGATGCGCTTGCTGGTCCTGAATCACCTGGAAGACATCCAGCACAACCGCTTGCCGATCATCCAGCGGCGCACCGGCTTCGACTTGCCGACGATCAAGGAAGCCATCGAGGGCCTGAAGCACCTGAACCCGAAACCGGGCAGCCGCTTCATGGCGCAGAACATTCAATACGTCGTGCCGGACATCATCGTCGAGCGCAAGGACGATGGTGAGTACGACATCCGCCTCGTCGATGACTGGGTGCCCAACGTCTACATCAGCCGGCGCTACATCGACCTCTATCGCGAGAAAGGCGCCGACCCGAAGGCCAAGGAATACCTGAAGCGCAAAATTCAGTCGGCGCAGTGGCTGCTCGACTCCATCGAGCAGCGCCGCAACACGCTGCTGAAGGTCACACGGGCCATCATCCAGCACCAGCGTGCGTTCCTGGACCTGGGGCCAGAGCATGTCGAACCGCTCAAGATGCAGCAGATCGCGCAACAGGTCGGTGTGCACGTCACCACGGTCAGCCGGGCCGTGGATGACAAGTGGGTGCAGACCCCGCGCGGCATCTTCCCGTTGAAGCGTTTCTTCGGCGGCGGCACGCAGACCGCCACCGGCGAGGAAGTTGCCTGGGAGACGATCAAGAACAAGCTGCTGGAACTGATCGACCAGGAAGACAAGTCCAACCCGCTCTCGGACGAGGACCTGGTCACCAAACTGAACGAGGCCGGCTACCCGGTCGCCCGCCGCACGGTGACCAAGTACCGCAAGGTGCTGAAAATTCCGTCGTCGCGCCAGCGGAAGGACTGGACTCTAGAAACTTCCAAGGAAACGTAAATTTTAGCCGCCGGTAAGCGTAGGCTGCGTCCAGCCCACAGGGCGCGGCCGCACCAATAGCGCCGGCGCACGTCTCGTCTCCGCAATCGTGAAGAGCAGTACGCAGTCGAGTTGCTGGCCATTCACCACCGATAGGCCGCGAATTCCCGGCGCTTCCGGTGCGGCTGCGCCGACGCACCCTACGGGAAACGAAGTCCACCAAGATATTCTGGGCGCACGAAAAAAGCCCACGGGGTGAAACCCGTGGGCCTTTTGCATTTCGGTTCAATCAGTTCAGCGACCAGCAATGCCACCTTCGGCCCCAGCGGACTTCTTGTAGAAGTCCTCGATCATCTGGCGGTAGGCCGGCGGCATGCTGCGGATCATTTCGGTCATCGCCTTGGCGCGTTCCTTCTCGGGGAGCTTGCCCCAGCCTTCGACGATTTCCTTGATCTTGCGCGGATCGACGTTGCCTGGGCCGCTGTTGCTGCCGCCCATGCTGTCGGTCTGCGGGGCGGTCGGGGCACCTGAACCCTGGCCAGGGCTGCTCCCGTCGCCCGGCGCGCCGCCTTCGGGGCACTGGCCGCCGTTGCCGTCACCCTTGCCTTCGCCCTTGCCCTGCTTCTGCTGGTTTTCCAGCTTCTTGATCAGTTCATCCAGGCGGGAGACGATTTGCTTCTGCATCTTCTGGGTCTGCGGGCCGCCGCGGGCCAGTTCCAGACGACGCTCGACGTTGTTCATCTGGCGGCTGATGTCGCCCAGGTCCTTGTCCTTCCAGCTCTGCATATCGAGGACCATCAGGATGCCAACCATCCGGTAGCGT
>JAEUIF010000012.1 GCA_016795185.1 Planctomycetia bacterium
AGGCCGGGTGCGCGTTGACGGCAGCGCCGGCGACTTCCCCCACGGTTACGAATCCCACTACCTCGACGCGAACTCGCAGGCGCAGCGGGCGGCTCGCGGTCCCAAGCCCAAGAAGGGCGTGCGCATCTGCGAAGCCGAGGCCAAATGGGTCCGGCAGATCTTCGTCTGGTTCGTCGTGCAGCTCTGGTCCATCGCGGCCATCGCCCGGGCGTTGACTCGGCAAGCAGCACCGCGCGGCCACCAGGCCACCACGCCCGGCTGGACACACACCCAGGTCCGGCGCATCCTGTCAAACCCGAAATATGTCGGTGAGTGGAACTGGGGCGCGACGACGATCCGTAACTCGAATGGCAAGAAGAAGCAGGTCCCGGTGCCTGCCGCGCAGGTAGTCACGCGGAAGCGACCTGCACTACAGATTGTCGAGCCGGAGGTCTACGCCAAGGCGCAGGAGCGACTGCGTGAGTTGCAGGCAACCTTGGGCAAGGCGCCAGGCGTCCCGAAAACTCACTCGAGCGCAGTCTACCCGCAGAGCCTGTGCGGCGGGCTGATCTACTGTGGTCGGTGCGGCTCTCGGTTGTGGTACAAGCGGGGTGCCGGCAAGCCAGCCTTGGGTTGTCCCAATCACCGCAAGGGCCGGTGCACCATGAGCACGCTGGCACCCATGGCAGCCGCCGAGCAGGCATTGCTGCGATTCCTGCAACAGCTGTTGATCAGTGATCCCGCCTTCGTTCGGGACGCGATTGCCGCTATGCGGGAGAAGATCGACGAGACGGCCCGACTGGCGCCCGAGTCGCTGGAAGACGATCGCAAGTCCCTTGCCAAGCTACAGGGCGAAATCAACAACCTGGTTGCAATCGTGGCCGACGGGACCTTCGAGAGCCCGGCCGTCAAGGAACGACTCCAGGGAACTGAGCTGGAGGCAGCGGAACGACAACGCAAGATCGCGGAAGCCGAGCGCGTGCTGGCCATGCCGGTCGCCTTGCCCGACGACCGCTGGATTCAGCAACAACTCCGCGACCTGGCAGACTTGCTGAAGGAGTACGACCTGCCGCGCACCGCCTCGCTACTCCGCCAGCTCTTTGGCAAAGTAATGGCCCACCCCATCGTCGCTCCCGGCAAGCAACGCGGTTTTGCGCAGTTGCGATTTCAGGTCAGCAGCGGGGCGTTGCTGCAATCCGTGCTCGGCAGCCGCATCCCCGAGACAATTCTGAAGCTGCTGGTGCCCACGGAGGGGAACCAGTCCGGCACTTCGCCATTGTTCACAATCAACCTGGGGCAACCTACCGGCCCGGACTACGCGGCGCCTCGGATTGTGGAGTTACGGGCTGAAGGCAAGACATGGAAGGAAATCGCTGCCAGCACAGGGGCGAGCATCGGCAACGCGTACAACATCTGGAAACGGTTCATCCGCAGTCAAGGTGGCGACCATCCCACCGCCTAACTTTCGATCTTATCGTTTCAAACTCGTTCAGGGCCCGGTATGAACCGGGCCCTTTTCTATTGAAGGGAGCATCCTGATGAATGGTGTTTGGCAAGCGTTGGCAGGCCTGGTGGGCGAAGCATTGGCCAGACGTTGGCTTGCTGCTGCCAACAAGCCGCCAGGAGACCTTCGAGCGACCGTGGGCGACCGCACGCTTGACGTCATCACTGAAGTACCGACGACGAAAACGTCCGGCCAGCATGGCTTGAGCGAGGGAAGAGATTGAAATTGCAGGAGCCACAACAACCGACGCGCCGACCAAGGACGTTCACCGAGCCACGGGCACGGCACGCCAGAAAGCAGCAGCCAAGGCGGGCGAAGGGCATGACCAATGTTGCGCGAAACGACGGGAGTGAGGCGGCCCGCCGGCTGGCGGGCCGCCAAAGCCGCTTTTCTTTATCTATCAGCCAAAGCAGTTGCGAGTCAGTGGAAACAGTGGAAAACCTGGGACTCGGAAAACATAAAAATTGCGGCGACTATTGCCTTGCGGCTTGCCTGAGCCAGTCATCGTGCAGTTGTTGCAGGTGCTTGACTCGTTCCGGGTGCTGGGCTGCCAGGTTCTTCATCTCGGTAATGTCCTGGGCCAGGTTGACCAGAAACAAGCGGTCGCCAGGCTGGATGGGGGCCTTGTCGCTGGTGTCCTGGGGGTTGCCGAGCAGCTTCCAGTCTCCCTGGCGGACCGCCCACGGTGCGTTGGCTCCCGTGCCGGTCTGCCAGTGCAGGACGGCATGGGGACCCCGCGCATCGGCGGAGCGCACGACGGGCACCAGACTTTTGCCATCGACACCGTGATCGAGCTTGATGTCGCACAACTCGGCGAGTGTAGGCAGCCAGTCGCAGCTATGAGCGACCTGGTCGCGAACCTCACCCAGGGGCACCCGGCCTGGCCAGCTGATGATCGCCGGCACGCGCAGGCCGCCCTCGAACATGCTGAACTTGGCGCCCCGGTAGGGACCAGCGCTGCCGCCTCCGGAGTGGGCGCGTTGCTCGGTGGTATGGCCGTGGTCGGACTGGAAGACGATGATGGTGTGCTGGCGCAGTTCGAGTTTTTCCAGTTCGCCCAGCAGTTTGCCGATGCGGTCGTCGAGGGTCGAGAGGAAGGCGGCGTACAGATTGCGGGGATGCTTCAGGTGCTGGTAGTGCTCCAGCCATTTCGCGTCGCCTTGATAGGGGTAGTGGGGCATGTTCATGGCGAAGTAGAGGAAGAATGGCCGGTTCTTGTGTTCAGCCATGAAGCGGCCGGCTTCCTCGACCATCAGGTCGGGGAAGAACTTGCCCTCCAGGTGAATTTCCTTGCCGTTGCGATACAGGTCGTGGCGATTGGGGCCGCTCCAGTAGTAGAAGTGGGAGTAGTTGTCGATGCAGCCGCCGATATGGCCGAAGGAATGGTCGAACCCCTGGGCCTTGGGGCTGGTTTCCGGCGTGTAGCCGAGGTGCCACTTGCCGATGAGAGCCGTTGCGTACCCGGCCTTCTTGAAAACCTCTGCCATGGTGATCTCGCCGGGGGGGCAGCCCTTGCTTCTCGGTGGCGACGTTGTCCGGCACGCCCGCGCGCAAGGGGAATCGCCCGGTCAAAAGGCCTGCCCGGGAAGGCGAGCAAAGCGGCGCCGCCGCGTAGAACTGGTTGAAGCGCACGCCACGCTTGGCCAGCGAATCCATGTGCGGGGTGACCAGGTCCTTCGCGCCGTAGGCGTTCACATCGACCGACCCTTGATCGTCCGCAAGTATGAGTACGATATTTGGTACACTCGTATTTTCCGCGCATTCCGCTTTATTTACGCAGCATATTGACAAGATCGCCAGCAGGATAGTAAGTATGAATGTAGTAATTCTATGTAGTTGATTCGGCTGATTCGTGTTCATGACCAGTGCTCCCCGATAGTTAGCAAGGGCGAGTGCCTCCCTCCCGACCAGCATGGCAAGAAGCTCGGGTATTGTACTCGATCCTGTTGGGCAGTCGTCCCATCACTCAAGGAAAAGAACCCCTGAAGCGACGCCGGCGCTCGAAGGGCTTGGCCTGGCACTGGCAGCAGACCGATGCCTGGTACTGCACGCCGCCCGACACCAAGAAACGCCTGCCGCTCTTCGACGAGCGCGGCCAGCGCATTCGCGGCCAGGACCAGAAGCAGGCCGCCGAGTTGGCCCTCGCCCGGCTCCAGGTGAACGGGAAGTGGCGGCCGACCGCAGTCCCGACCGGCGAGCCGCAATGGCTGGTGGCCCGGGTGTGCTCCGACTACTTGCAATACTGCGAGCGCGGTGTCGCTGGCGGCACGATCAGCGCGGATCACCGCGCCATCGCCGTGCGCTGCCTTAATGACCTCAGTGGTTACTGCGGTGCCTTGCCGGTGTCCCAGTTGACCAAGGGACCTGTCCAACTCTGGATCGATAGTCACGAGAGCTGGCGCTCACCGGCCACGGTTCGCAACGCCATCGCCATCGTGCTAGCGGCGTTCAACCTGGCGGAGAATACGTACGAGGTGCGCAATCCGCTCGCTGGCTTGAAGAAGCCTCCTACCCGGCCACGGTTGCAGTCG
>JAEUIF010000015.1 GCA_016795185.1 Planctomycetia bacterium
CCGCTACCGCTGCAAGGACGGCAGCTACCGCTGGCTGCAATGGAACGCCATCCCCTACGAACATCAACGGCTGATCTACGCCGTGGCGCGCGACGTGACCGAGCGCAAACGCTCCGAGGAAGCCCTGGCCGAGCGCGCCCAGCTGGCCACCCTGGCGCGCGACGTGGCCCTGGCCGTCACGCGCAAGGAAGAGCTGGCCGTGCTGCTCGACCTGTGTGCCTGCGCCCTGGTCGTCCACCTCGACGCCGCCTTCGCCCGCATCTGGACCGTGAACCCGGCTGAGGGCGTCCTGGAATTACAGGCCAGCGCCGGCCAGTACACGCACCTCGACGGACCGCATAGCCGCGTGCCCGTCGGTCAGTTCAAAATCGGCCGCATCGCCCAGGACCAGCAGCCGTGCGCGACCAATCAGCTGGCGGTCGAGCCCTGGGTCGGCGACCGCGTGTGGGCCGAGCACGAGGGGCTGGTCGCCTTCGTCGGCCAGCCGCTGATCGTCGCCGGCCAGACCGTCGGCGTGCTGGCGGTGTTTGCCCGCCATGCGTTCTCCGAGGCTGCCTTTCACGCGGTCGCCTCGGCGGCCGACACCATCGCCCTGGGCATCGAGCGCAAGCGCGCCCAGGCCGAGCTGGAGCAAGCCCGCGACGCCGCCGAAGCCGCCAGCCGCGCCAAGAGCGAATTCCTGGCCAACGTCAGTCACGAGATTCGCACGCCCATGAACGGCATCATGGGCATGACCGAACTGGCCCTGGACACGCCCCTGAACGCCGAGCAACGCGAATACCTGAAGCTGGTCAAGTCGTCCGCCGATTCGCTGCTGACCGTCATCAACGACATCCTCGATTTCTCCAAGATCGAGGCCGGCCGCCTCGACCTCGAACTGGTGCCGTTCCAGTTCCGCGACAGCGTCGGCGACACGGTCAAGACGCTGGCGGTCCGCGCCGACAAGAAGGGTCTGGAGCTGGCCTGCCAGGTGGCGCCCGAGGTGCCCGACGGCCTGGTGGGTGATCCCACGCGGCTGCGCCAGGTGATCGTCAATCTGGTCGGCAACGCGATCAAGTTCACCGAGCAGGGCGAGGTGGTCGTCCGCGTGACGCGCGAGCCGGACGAGCGCGTCGCCGGCAACGGCGCGCCGCCGCCCGAACCGCCGCCGGGGTGCAGTGCCGTCGTGTCGTTGCACTGCGCGGTCGCCGACACCGGCATCGGCATCCCGGCCGAGAAGCAGCAGACCGTCTTCGGCGCGTTCACCCAGGCCGACAGCTCCACCACGCGCACTTACGGCGGCACCGGCCTGGGGCTGGCCATCTCGTCGCGGCTCGTCCAGCTGATGGGCGGCCGGCTCTGGGTCGAAAGCGAAGTGGGCCGGGGCAGCACCTTTCATTTCACCGCCCGTTTCGGCCTGCCGCGCCCGTCGCGTATGCAGCCCATGCCCGCGTGGCCGGACAACCTGATCGGGTTGCCCGTGTTGATCGTGGACGACAACGCCACCAGCCAGGGCATCCTCGCCGAGGTCGTGGCCAGCTGGCGCATGCGGCCGACCGTGTTCAGCCGCGGCGAACAGGCGCTGGAAGCGCTGCGGCAAGCCGCGCGCGACGGGCAACCGTTTCCGCTGGCGTTGATCGACCATCGCATGCCGGGCATGAACGGCCTGGCCGTGGTGCGCGCCATCCGCCGCGAGCCGGCACTGGCTTCGACCCACATCCTGCTGATGACTTCCGGCGAGCCGCCGGGCGCGGCGGGCGCGGCCGACCTCGGCATCGCCGGCACCCTGATGAAGCCGCTCAAACCCTCGGAGTTGATGGACGCCATCGTCCATGCGCTCGACGAACCGATCGCGGAGCGACCGCGCCAGCCACCGGCGGCCCCCGCGCCCGCGCCGTCAACGCCCGCGCCGCGCCCGCTGCGCATCCTGCTCGCCGAGGACAACCCGATCAACCAGAAGCTCGTGCTGCGCATTCTGGAAAAACAGGGCCACCGCGTCACGGTCGTGGACAACGGCCAGGCCGCCGTGCAAGCCGCTTCCGGCCAACGCTTCGACCTGGCGTTGATGGACGTGCAGATGCCCGAGCTCGACGGCCTGGAAGCCACCGCCGCCATCCGCCGCGCCGAGCAAGCCACCGGCCAGCGGTTGCCGATCATCGCCCTGACCGCTCACGCCATGCAAGGCGACCGCGAACGCTGTCTGGCCGCCGGCATGGACGGTTACCTCTCCAAGCCGGTGCTGGCGGGCGACCTCAGCGACGCCATTCGCGGCATGGTCCAGGAAACGCCCGCTGCCGCTGCAACCCAGGAAACGCCGTCATGACCTCTGCCCCCTGTCCCGAAGCGCCGGCTCCCGACCCGACGGTCCTGGTCGTGGACGATTCGCCCGTCGATCGCGAGTTGGCCAGCGCGGTCCTGGAGCAACAGCTCGGCTGCCGCGTGGTGCAAGCCGCCTCGGGGCAGGAAGCGCTCGACCTGCTCCGCGCGCAAGTGCCCAGCGCCGTATTGACCGACTTGCTGATGCCCGGCATCGACGGCTTACAGCTAGTCGAGATCATTCGCCGCCAGTCGCCGCAATTGCCGATCGTGCTGATGACCGGCCAGGGCAGCGAGGAACTGGCCATCCGCGCCCTGGTGCGCGGCGCGGCCAGCTACGTGCCCAAGCGCAACCTGGAGTCCGACCTCGCGGGCACCATCGAACAGGTGCTGGCCGCCGCCCGCCAGCACCGGCAACTGCAACGCTTGCAGGAATGCGTCACCCGGCTGGAGTACCACTTCGCCTTGGAGAACGACCGCACGCTGGTGCCGGTGCTGGTGAGCTTCTTGCAAGAGCACATCAGCAACCTCCGCCTGTGCGACGAATCCGGCCGGCTGCGCGTCGGCGTGGCGCTGGAGGAAGCACTGCTGAATGCCATGATCCACGGCAATCTCGAAGTCGGTTCCGAGCTGCGCCAGCAGGGCGACGAGCCGTACTACGCCGCCATCGCCGAGCGTCTGGGCACATTGCCTTACGGCGAGCGGCGGGTGCATGTGCATTCCATTCTGTCGCGCAGCGAGGCGGTCTTCATCATTCGCGACGAGGGGCCGGGCTTTCATCCCAAGCAGCTGCCCGACCCGACCGACCTCGCCAACCTCGACAAGATCAGTGGCCGAGGATTGCTCCTGATCCACACCTTCATGGACGAGGTCCGCTACAACGAGCGCGGCAACCAGATCACGCTCATCAAACGCCGCCCCACCGGAGGAACGCCATGACGCCCCGCATACTGCCCGCGCTGCTGTCCCTGGCACTGGTCGGCGCGGCCGCCTGGCTGGGCGGCGCGCAGGAACAGCCGGCCAACGCCTGGCAGGAAGCAGCCCCCGGCGTGTTGCGTTCGCCCGGGCTGCCCGCCGGTTACGCGCTGGTGGAGGACGGCCACGCGCTGCTGATCGACGCGCCGGCGGCGACGGACGGCCTGAAGGCCAAGGGCGTGCGCCAGATCGAGGGCGCGTTGTTGACGCATCATCACTGGGATGCGTGTGCCCACGCGAGTTCGCTGCGGTCGGCGAAGGTGCCCGTGCGCGCCGCCCAGCAGGCGGCGGAATGGCTGACGCCCGACAACGTCCAGAAATACTGGCAGGAATCGATCCCGCTGCGGCACTCGCGCGCGGCGTATCGAGTACCGCCGGTCGGGCTGGACGGTGTGGATTGCACCTTGCAGGACGGCCAGCAGATCGAATGGCGCGGCTGGACCATTCAGGTCGTGGGTACGCCGGGACATGCGCGCGACCACCTGGCCTTCGCCGCGCGCCAGGGCAAGGATGGTCCGCTGCTCGTCTTCACGGGCGACGCACTAGCTTCAGCCGGCAAGCTCTGGACGCCCTACACCACCGACTGGAACCACTGGACCGATGAGGGCCTGAAGCCGGCGGCCGAGTCGCTGCGCCAGCTGGCCGCGCTGAAGCCCGCCCGACTGCTGCCCGCCCACGGCCCGGTCATCGCCCAGGATACCGTGGCAGTGCTCAACAAGACGGCGGACCTGACCGCCGAAGTTGGCTTTCTCAAGAGCTTCGAGCGCTTCAGCAAGCAGCGGCTGGGCAACGCGCCCGAGTACGCCTTTCTGGCCAAGGCGCAGGCCGGCACCAACGGCAAGGAACCGTGGGCGCAACTGTCGCCGCACCTGTTCCTCACCGGCAACACCTACATCATCACCTCGAAGGACGGCCCGTTCCTGGTCATCGATCCCTGGGGCAAGGTCGGCGCGGACCAGATCGAGAAGCTGCGCGCCGACCGCAAGCTGGGCGACCTGGAAGTGATGATGTTCAGCCACGCCCACTACGACCACTACGACGGCATCTATCACTTGCCGAACCGCGAGAAGTACCAGGTCTGGTCGCTGGATCGCGTGGCAGCGCCCATCGCCGAACCGTTTCGCTGGCGCGCGCCGTTCCTCGATGCCCGGCCGATCAAGTTCGACCGCCGGCTCAAGGACGGTGAAACCGCCGCCTGGCGGGAGTACCGCTTCCGCTTCCAGTTCTTCCCCGGCCAGTCCGAGTTTTCGATGGCCGTGCATACCACGATCGACGGCAAGAAGTGCGTCTTCACCGCCGACAACTTTTTCCATCAGGACCAGTTCAGCGGCAGCGGCGGCTGGATGGGCCTGAACCGCAGCTTCCCGCTGCCCTACGCCGAGAGCGCGCAGAAGGTGCTCGACGCCGCCCCGGACTGGGTGCTGGCCGAGCACGGCGGCGCGTTCGAGTTCAACGCCGAGGACTTCAAGCGGCGCGTGCGCTGGGGGCAGGCCTGCGCCGTAGCTTGCGACGCGATCTCGCCCAGCGGCAACCACCGCCGCGACTGGGACCCGCATCACGTCCACGTCGAGCCGCTGGTGCAGAAGGCGAAGCCAGGCGACACCGTGAAGGCCACGCTGGTCGGCAACAACCCGCTGGGCCGCGCCGCGAAGTTCAGCGCCACGGTCCTGGGCCGCGACCTGCTCGGCGAGCAGACCATCGACCTGGAAGTGCCGGCGAAGAGCACGGGGCAGCGCGAATTCAGCGTGCGCCTGTCGGAGCAAGCGCCCATCGGCCGTCACGTCTTCGTGCTGCGCGTGCTCGAAAACGACGAACCCGACGGCTCGGACGCCTTCTTCGTCATCGACGTTGAATGACTGCCAAACCGCGAGCGGTTTAGCACGCTGGTTGGATGGTTGCAATCGCCGCGCGGCAACCGTATAGTTCATCTCATACCTCGGCGGGTGCTTGGATGAACTGGACTCGTCACTCTCTCTGACCGAGCACTGCTGGTCTGCATCCGGCGTGCGGCGTCCGCGCCGTTTCCGCTCGCCCGAGCCGAGATGGAACTCGAGGATTCTGACATGGCAACCCTGTCGCTGCGGCGCATCGACTGTGCCACCGTGGATGCCGCCGAACAGCTGGCCGCGCTGCGTACCCGGATCAGCGCGCTGGGAGACGTGGTCTCGCCGCGCAGCCGGGAACTGACCACCAAGGTCTTTGGCGAACCGCTGCCGCCGGTGCGCGTCGTCGAGCGCGTCTGCGCCGACGTGCGCGAACGCCAACTTGCCGCGGTGCTGCACTACACCGAACAGTTCGACCGCGTCCAGCTGACCGCCGAGACGGTGCGTGTCTCGGCCGCGGAAATGACCGCGGCGCACAAGGCCGCCGACACGAAGTTCCTGGAGACCGTGCGCCGCGTGCGCCAGAACGTGCTGTCGTTCCAGCTCGGCCTGCTGCACACCGACGCCCGACTGACCGTGGCCGGCAAGCACGAGTTGAAGCTGCGCTACCGCCCCATGCGCCGCGTGGGCGTCTGCGTGCCGGGCGGTGCGGCGGCTTATCCTTCCACCTTGCTGATGACCATCTGCCCCGCGCAGGCGGCTGGTGTCCGTTCCATCGCCGTCGTCATGCCGCCGACGGCAACGGGCGCGAACAATCCGGACCTGCTGGCCGTCTGTCACGAACTGGGCGTGCAGGAGGTCTACCGCATCGGCGGCGCGCAGGCCGTGGCCGCGCTGGCCTACGGCGTCGAGGGCATCAAGCCGGTGGACATGATCGTCGGGCCCGGCAACATTTTCGTCACCCTGGCGAAGAAGCACGTCTTCGGCCAGGTAGCCATCGACTGCCTGGCGGGGCCGAGCGAGATCGTGGTTATGGCCGACGATTCCGCGCATGCCGAGTACGTCGCCGCCGACCTCATCGCGCAGGCCGAGCATTCGCCGGGCATCAGCTTGCTCGTCACCTGGCACGCACCGCTGCTGGACGCGGTGCAGGCAGCGGTGAGCCGCCAGCTAGCCGAACTGCCGCGCGGCGACCTGGCCCGTGACAGCCTGGAACAGTTCGGCGCGCTGATCCTGGTGCGCGACGCCAAGGAAGCGACAGCGCTGGTGAACCAACTCGCGCCCGAGCACCTGCATATCGCCACCCACGACGCGGCGGCTTTGGCGGAGAAGATCGACTGCGCCGGCGCGATCTTCCTCGGCCATCATACGCCGGTGGCGCTGGGCGATTACGTGGCCGGGCCGTCGCACGTCTTGCCGACGGGAGCCACGGCGCGCTTCGCCAGCGGCCTGACCGCCAACGACTTCCTGCGCCGTTCCAGCGTGCTCGATTTCACCCAGGCGGGGCTCAAGGCGGTGGCCGACGACGTGCGTCTGCTGGCCCACAAGGAAGGGCTGACGGCCCACGCCGCTAGCGTGGACATTCGCCTGAAGCACGGCTACACCAACGGCGCGAGCCTGAAGGACCATCCCGGCGCGTCGCTGCTGTCGCAGCCGCGGTTGAAGGGGTAAGCGTCGATTCCCAGACCGCTCGAGCAGGTTGCGACCGGCTGGAGCGGTCCGCACAGCGGACCCTACGGTAAATTGTAGGGTCCGCTGTACGGACCGAAGCGCCCGGCACTCCATCCATCCGCGAAACGCTCTATCGGCCCCGGCATTCAGGCAACCATGCTGCAACACCTGCGACCGAACATCCGGGCGATGGCCGGCTACGTGCCGGGCGAGCAGCCGCGCGACGGCGTCGTCCTCAAGCTGAACACCAACGAGAACCCATACCCGCCGTCGCCGCGCGTGCTCGCAGCGGTGCAGCGCGTGCTGCACGAGGACCGGCTGCGCAAGTATCCCGATCCCATCGGCCGCCAGTTCTGCCAGGCGGCGGGGCGTGCCTTGAACGTGGACCCCGACGCCATCCTGATCGGCAACGGCTCCGACGACATCCTGACCATCCTGACGCGCGCCTTCGTCCCGGAAGGCGGCCTGATGGCTTCGCCCAGTCCCAGCTATATCCTCTACCGCACCCTGGCGGAGATTCAGGGGGCGCGCTTCCAGTGCGTGCCCTTCACGCCCGACTGGCAGCTGCAAAAACCCTGGCCGGTGCACGGCGCGCACCTGACCCTGCTGCCCAATCCGAACTCGCCGTCCGGTACGTCCATCGCGCTGCCCGACCTGGAACGCTTCGCCGACGAAATCGGCGGCCCGCTGCTGCTCGACGAAGCCTATGTCGATTTCGCCGACCACGACAGTCTGCCGCTGCTGAACCGGGGCAACGTGGTTATCACGCGCACGCTCAGCAAGTCGTATTCGCTGGCGGGCATCCGCTTCGGCTTCGCGGTCGCCGACCCGGCGCTGGTCCGCGAGTGCATCAAGGTGAAGGATTCGTACAACTGCGACGTACTCAGCCTGGCGGCGGCGACGGCCGCGATGGAGGACCAGGACTACCGACTGTCCACGCGAGCGCGCATCCTGGCCACTCGCGTTCGGTTGACCGCCGCGCTCCAGCAGCTTGGCTTCACCGTGACCCCCAGCCAGGCCAACTTCGTCTGGTGCCGGCGCGCCGACCGGCCGCTGAAGCCGCTCTACGAGGAATTGAAGCGTCGCCTGATCCTGGTCCGCTACATGAGCTACGAAGGCTACGGCGACGGCCTGCGCATCACCGTCGGCACGGATGAGGAGATTGACCGTCTGCTCGCGGAACTGCGGCAGTTGGTGTGAAGGTGGTTAGCGACGCTCTTGACGAACGGTGCCGCATCGGCGAGCATGGAGGTCAGTTTCCGCTGGCGGCTACGCACATCTTCAGGAGCCGGTCGCATGGACAATTCCTCCGCCCCGTCGAACCTGCCCTCCGCGCAGGAAGTCTTGCAGCGCTACCGCTCCGAGGCAGCCGCGCCGGAAGCACCGCTGACGCCGTCCCAGCGGGCGAAAATCCTGATCGACCGCGTCCTCGAAGACACGCAACAACCCAAAGCCCGCACGACCGGCACACCGCGCGACGCCGAAACCACGGCCCCGGAACCAACGCCAACACCCGCCCCAGTCCGGCTGACGCGCCGCCTGGTGGATCGGGTGCGCGGCGACCAGCGTCACCCGCTCACCCGCTTCACCGAACTCGTCCGCGACGTGCTGATCGACTGGGACATCCTGGACGATCAGGACGACGCGACCCCACCGCGCGAAGACCTGCCGCCGATGTCCCCGGAGGCGTTCGTCTTCGCGCTGCGTTATCAGATGGATGAAACACTCCGCCAGGTCGCCGAGGCGATCAACGCCGCGCCGACGGGCGACATCATCGGCGGCAGCGAGGAGCAAGTCTGCCGACTGCTGGCCGAGTTCTGGGCGAAAGCGATGGAACGCGGCGTGTTGATGCGCCTGGAAGCCGCCGAAGCCCTCCTACCGCCCGGCGAGCGCCCCAAGGGCGAATGGGCGCGCCGCCTGCGCCGCATGCTCGCCGGCGGCGGCGATATGCCGCTGCACTGATCGCCGCTCGCGGCTTTGTACGCTGCGGCGTTCCCAAATCGAACTCGGAAATCAGTAGCTGCGGCGCGGCTCAACCAACCCTGCTCTCAGCGCGGGAATGGCCTACGTTGAACCTGATCACCGCTCCGGTTACGATGATACCATGAAGCCGCGCGTCTACCTCGAGACGACTATTCCAAGCTACTTGACAGCCTGGCCCAGTCGGGATTTGGTCCGAGCCGCCCATCAGCAAATTACGCGCGAGTGGTGGGATCGGAGGCGGCCCCAATTTGAACTGTATATATCACAGGCCGTGCTGAGTGAATGCCAGGCTGGCGATCCGACCGCAGCGGCCGAACGGTTGGTGGTCCTGCAAGACCTCCCGTTGCTGGAACAGACCCAAGCGGCAACTCAACTCGCTCAGTCCCTGCTGGATCGGGTACCGTTACCGGAGCGGGCCACGGTCGATGCGCTGCACGTCGCCATCGCGGCGGTTCACGGCATGGACTACTTGCTGACCTGGAATTGCACGCATATTGCCAACGCGACCCTGCGCGCTCCGATCGAGGCGGTTTGCCGGGAACGCGGTTTTGAACCGCCGGCGATTTGCACGCCGGACGAATTGCTCGCCGAGGAAGGAGACTGACTGTGGATGATGTTGTGCTCGAAGTCCGCAAGGTTCGGGAAGCCTACGCGCGGCAATTCGCTTACGACCTTCAGGCGATTCATCGCGACCTGAAAGCTCGGGAACAGGCGAGCGGCCGGCGGATCGTATCGTTGCCACCACGACGCCCGCAGCCCGTGACCGCCAACGGACACGGTTCCCACGCCGCCCACAAGCCGTAGAATACGATCAGTACGGCCAGGCTCTGGTAAGATGGCCAGGAAATCCTTCGGGCACATTCTGCAATCTCGCCGTTAGCGGCTTTGCATCAACGAAAGACCTCTGCTCATGCCTCGCACTGCGCGCCTTCGCCGCGACACCTCCGAAACGCAGATCGAACTGAGCCTGGACCTCGACGGTTCCGGCCGGGCCGAGATTGCTACCGGCGTCGGCTTCTTCGATCACATGCTCAACTTGCTGGCCCGGCACAGCCTGATCGATCTCAAGATTGCGGCCCAGGGCGATTTGCACATCGACCCGCATCACACGGTCGAGGACGTGGGCATCTGTCTGGGTAAAGCGCTGGTGCAGGCCCTGGGCGACAAGACGGGCATTCGTCGCTATGGCAGCTTCACGTTGCCCATGGATGAAGTGCTGGCCACCGTGGCAGTCGATCTGAGCGGCCGGCCGTTCTTCGTCTGGCAAGCCGAGGTGCCGCTCGAAACCCTGGGCACGTTCAATTCCGCGCTGGCCGAGGAATTCTGGCGGGCCGTGTCCAGCGCCGGGCTGTGCAACTTGCACGTCCTTTGCCATTACGGCCGGAACACGCATCACATCATCGAAGGCATCTTCAAGGCCGCGGCGCGGGCGCTGCGTCAGGCCGTCGAACTGGACCCGCGCATGGCCGGCGTGGTGCCGTCTACCAAGGGCGTGCTATAGCCCATGCTGCCGTCGCGGTTCGTAGTTCCGCCTTCAGGCGGCGAGTCGCTCCACCGCCTGAAGGCGGAACTACGAACGGGAATCGCTGCGTTACGCTCGCTCCAGCCAGTGCTGGTACAACTCGACATCCACCGTGTCGTCGGCGGGGCCGGCGTAGTCGGGCCAGACCTCGCGCTGCACGAAGCGCACCCGGTAGAGCCGCTGGTTGGGCTGATCGCGATGGCCGTAGGCACAGGCTTCCGGGTTCGGGAATGCGTCCAGCACTCGTTCGATGATGCCGGTCTGGCCGCGAATGTAGTGGGGCGTCCGCAGGTGGCCCGGCGGAAACAGCCGCCGCACCTGGACGCGGTCGCCCGCGGCGAAGACCGCACTCATGGCAGCAAGTCCTTCCGTTGCTCGATCTCGGCCAGCTTCTGGCCCAGTTCCTCGGGCGTGAACACGCCTTTCTTCAGCAGGGTGTTGGTGATCGACGCGATCCAGCGCTCGTAGTAGCTGAGCCGTTCGTACTCGGCTTCACCCAGCGATTCGATGCCCTGGCGCAGCTCGTGGACGTTCATCACGTCGCGCGCCGGGTCGGCCAGCAGCACCAGCAGGGCGTGGACGCGCTTCTCCCACAGGGCCAGCGTGTGTTCGCACTTGTCGATCGGGCCGGCGGGCAGGCCGCCCAGGTCGTGGTAGCCGCGCATGACGAATCTCCCCGTTTAGAACCCTGCTAAACCGCAAGCGAGGTGGCCTACGCTTGCGGTTTAGCGCGTCACTCCTCCGGTTGTACCAGCAGCGCGCCGTCGTTGGCGGCGTCGGTGACGATCACGGAAACATCGAGCCGGCGGCGAATCTCCTCGGCCAGCTGCTCGGCGCGAGCCTCCTCGATCACGGCGAACAGCGTCGGCCCCCAGGAGCTTTGGCCGACTCCATGAACGCCCCGGCTGCGCAGAAACGCCACCACTTCGGCCGCCGCCGGGTGCGCGTACGGGCCGCCCTGCACCGGCGCGAAGAGTTCGCCGACCCGGCGGTTGAAGTCGTACAACGCCTCCCCGAACGCGGGCAGGTCGCGGTCCAGCAGCGCCGGAATCATACCGAGCAGCGCCAGGCGCGCCAGTGTATCGGTGGCGGCGGGCGGGATCGGCAGCGCTTGCAGCTGGGCGAACGCCTGCCGCTCGGCGCTGCCGTGCAGGCCCGTTGCCGGCAGCTGGATCAGCACGATGCGCCAGTCCGCCGGGAAATCGTTGCAGAAGACCAGCGGTGAAATGGCCTCATCGTCGGCCTTGCCCGCTTCGACCAGGAAGCCGCCTTGCAGGAAGCCATAGATGCCCAGCGCGGAACGGGTGCCCCGGCCGAGCAAGCTCGCGCAGGTGAGGGCGAACGATTCCGTCCAGGGGATGCCGGCCGAAGACATGACGGCCAGGGCCACGGCCAGGGCCAGCTGGGTGCCCGTGCCCAGGCCGGCGTGTTCCGCCGCGCAGTGTTCGAGGATGATCTTCTGCGGCGGCAGCGTGCGGCCCAGAAGCCCATCGGCCAGCCGGCAGGCGTAGCTGAGCGCCCGGTCGGCCAGCGGTCCCTCGGCCGACCATTCATCCGCCGGCTGCATGCGGATGCGCAGGCCCGGTTGCTGCACCATCAGGCCCACGCCGCCGAACCGCCGCGCCGGCACGCTGGCCACGCCGTCGCAGCCGGGCCAGTGCGTGGCCCCGCCCAGGGTGAACAGGCCGAAATGCAGGCGCGATACCGCTTCCACGCAGATCATCCACCGCCCTCCCGGGCTGCTTTCACCCGTTCCAGGTGGGCGCGCAAAAAGCCAAAAGCCTCGTGTTCGCGCGGGCCGCCGGTCTTGTCCACCAGCACGGCCAGCCTGGCGAAGTCCGCCTCAATGTCCGCCAGCGGCAGGAAGGCCGTCCGCGTCGCCAGGATGGCCGCCTCGACCACCGCATGCTTGGCGCGGTTGAAGCCGAAGAAATCCCGCTGCCAACGCACGTGCAGCACCTCCGCCTCGATGCTCACGCGCTCCTCGCGGTCGTCCAGCGAGATTACGCGAAATTCATAGGCCCGGCAAGCATCCGCCAGTACCCAGCCCCGCACCCGCTCGGCGGGCAGCAGCGCGGGACGCGGGTCCACATCGCCCAGCGCCGCCCGCGCCAGCAGCAGTACATCGTCCGTCACGTGCAGCACACCTTCGCCGTGAGCCTTCAAGTTGCGATAGGTCTGCGCGGTGTGGAACGGCCGCAACAGGAAGCGCTGCATGTCGGCCTCGACGCGCGGCCCCATCGGAGCGATGTTGACCTCGCCCGAAGGAGCAACCGTGGTCACGATGCCTTCGAGGATCATGGTGGTTTGCTCACGCCAGCGCTCGCAGCAAGCCCGCCGCCTTGTGCCAGGTTTCTTCGTACTCCTGCTCCGGCGTCGAATCGGCGACGATGCCGCCGCCCACCGGGAACTGCACCCAGCCCTTACCGACGGTGAACGTGCGGATCAGGATGCTGGTATCCATCCCGCCGTCGAAGCCGATCCAGCCCAGGCAGCCGCAGTACGGGCCGCGCGCCGTCGGTTCCAGCTCCGCGATGATTTCCATCGCCCGCACCTTCGGCGCGCCCGTCACCGAGCCGCCCGGAAACGCCGCTCGCAGCGCGTCGACGGGACCGAGTCCTTCACGCAGCCGGCCGCGCACCACCGAAACCAGGTGATGCACGTACTGATAGGTTTCCACCTGGCAGACCGCCGCCACGCGCACCGTGCCGTACTGGCAAACGCGCCCCAGGTCGTTGCGCAGCAGATCGACGATCATGACGTTCTCGGCCCGGTCCTTGCCGCTGGCCGCCAGTTCGGCGACGAGCATGCGGTCGGCTTCTGGCGTCAGGCCGCGCGGCCGGGTGCCCTTGATCGGCCGGGTTTCCAGCTCGCCGCGGTCCAGGCGCAGGAAGCGTTCCGGCGAGGCGCTGGCGATGGTGA
>JAEUIF010000021.1 GCA_016795185.1 Planctomycetia bacterium
CGACTGCAACCGTGGCCGGGTAGGAGGCTTCTTCAAGCCAGCGAGCGGATTGCGCACCTCGTACGTATTCTCCGCCAGGTTGAACGCCGCTAGCACGATGGCGATGGCGTTGCGAACCGTGGCCGGTGAGCGCCAGCTCTCATGGCTGTCGATCCAGAGCTGGACATGTCCCTTGGTCAACTGGGACACCGGTAGAGCACCGCAATAACCGCTGAGATCGTTGAGGCAGCGAACCGCGGTAGCGCGATGATCCGCGCTGATCGTGCCGCCGGCGACGCCATGCGTGCAGTATTCGAGATAGTCCGAACAGACCCGGGCCACCAGCCATTACGGCTCGCCGGTCGGGACTGCGGTCGGCCGCCACTTCCCGTTCACCTGGAGCTGGGCGAGGGCCAACTCGGCGGCCTGCTTTCTGTCCTGGCCGCGAATGCGCTGGCCGCGCTCGTCAAAGAGCGACAGGCGTTTCTTGGTGCCGGGCGGCGTGCAGTACCAGGCATCGGTCTGCTGCCAGTGCCCGGCCAAGCCCTTCGAGCGCCGGCGTCGCTTCAGGGGTTCTTTTACTTGAGTGATGGGACGACTACCCAACAGGATCGAGTACAATACCCGGGCTTCTTGCCATGCTGGTCGGGAGGGAGGCACTCGCCCTTGCTAACCATCGGGGAGCACTGGTCATGAACACGCATCAGCCGAATCAACTACATAGAATTACTACATTCATACTTACTATCCTGCTGGCAATCTTGTCAATATTCTGCGTAAATAAAGCGGAATGTGCAGAAAAACCGAATGTACCAAATATTGTACTCATACTTGCGGACGACCTGGGCTACGGCGACCTCGGCTGCTTCGGGCAGAAGTCGCTCAAGACGCCGCGGCTGGACGCGATGGCCAAGGAAGGCATGCGCTTCACCCAGTTCTACGCCGGCAGCCCGGTTTGCGCGCCCTCGCGCTGCGTGCTGTTGACCGGCAAGCACGCCGGGCGGGCCGCGATTCGCGGCAACTCCGCGGAGCCGATCTTCCTCGCGCCCGGCCAGCCGACGGTGGCTTCTCTGCTCAAGGGCGCGGGCTATGCCACGGCCTGTATCGGCAAGTGGGGCGTCGGCACGCCCGACAAGCTCACGAACCCCAACGACGTCGGCTTCGACCACTTCTTCGGCTACGTGAACATGTGGCACGCCCACAACTGTTACCCCGAGTTTCTCATCCGCAACGGCCGGGTCGTGCCGCTCCAGAACGAGGTGGGCGCGGACTGGAAGAAGTGGCAAGACCCCAAACTGCCGCAGGGAGGAAAGGGCGTGGCGGTCAAGCGGGTCGAATACGCGCCGGAGCTGTTCATCGACGATGCGCTGCGCTTCATCCGCGAGCACCAGAAAAAGCCGTTCTTCCTGTACCTGGCGCTCAACACCCCGCACGCCAATAACGAGGCGGGGGACCGGGGGATGGAGGTCCCTGACCAGGGTGAGTTCGCGGCCAAGGACTGGCCGGCGTCGGAGAAAGGTTTTGCGGCCATGATCCGCAACCTCGACCGCGATACGGGGCGCATCCTCGACCTGCTTCAGAAGCTGGGCATCGATAAAGACACGCTCGTGCTCTTCACCTCCGACAACGGGCCGCACCAGGAAGGCGGGCACCAGATGGAGTTCTTCGCTTCCAACGGCAAGCTGCGCGGCCTCAAGCGGGACTTGACCGAGGGCGGCATCCGCGTGCCCATGATCGCCTGGTGGCCCGGCGTCATCGCCCCGGGCAGCGCCAACGACAAGCAATGGTACGTCGGCGACCTGCTGACGACGGCGGCCGAACTGGCCGGCGTCGCGCCGCCCGCCGGGCTGGACAGCGATAGCCTCGTGCCGGCCTTCCGCGGCCAGGACGGCGACGACAAATGGAAGCGGAAAAGCCCGCTCTACTGGGAGACTTACGAGCGCGGCTCGGCGCAGGCGGTCCGCTTCGGCAAGTGGAAGGCGCTCCGCGCGCCGATGTTCACCGGCGAACTCCAGCTCTACGACATGTCCAACGACCTGGGCGAAAAGACCAACTACGCCCTGCGCCGCCCGGACCTGGCCAAGCATGCCGCCAACTTGCTGAACAAACACCACCAGCCCGACCCGAACTGGAAGGTGCCCGACGGCGGCAAGGGCCAGGCTTCCGCCACCGATGCCGTGTTTCAGTATGCCGCCCAGGTCGAGGCGGCCCGGAAGCAAAGCCCGGCGTTCCTCTGGATTCCGCCGGACGCCAAGCAGGTGCGCGGCGTCGTCATGGCCGGCATGACGCTGGCCGAGCGGGAACTTGTCAAGGATCCGCAAGTCCGCAAGGTCTGTACCGAGCAGCAACTGGCCCTCGTGTTCGTGAAAACGGGGCTGGCATCGGTCGATGTGCCGAAGCTGCTGGACCAGCTGGGGGAACTTTCCGGCTATCGGGAGCTGGCCGTCGCGCCGGTGTTCTTTGTCGGCCACTCGGCGGGCGGGCCGCAGGCGAAGGCCGCCGCCGTCAAGCACCACGAGCGCTGCTTCGGCGTGATGCAATACCGCGGCGGCCATCCCGGCGGCGAGGAGCCGGTCCCGCCCGGCGTGCCGGCGCTGATGATGCTCGGCCAGTTCGACGAGTTCGGCCTCAAGCTGCGCGACGATATGGGCCGGGAAAATTGGGAGAACGGCCACGATGCCCTCGCCGCCTTCCGGGCACAGCACGCCGGCAACCTCGGCAGCATCGTCATCGAACCGGGGGCGGGCCATTTCGCCTGGTCCGACCGCAGCGCTGCCTACTTCGCCCTGTTCCTCCGCCAGGCCGCCCGCGCCCGCATCCCCGACTGGCCCCTCGACGCGAAGACCCCGGTGGTCTGCAAGGCGATTGACCCCGCGACTGGCTGGCTGGCGGAACTCCCGAGCCGCACGCCCGGCCACAAGCCCGCGCCGTTCGCCGAGTACCGGGGAGAGAAGGCCAGCGCCGGCTGGCACTTCGGCCGCGAACTGGCCGAGGCGACGGGGGCGTATCACCAGGGCTTGGTCGGCAAGAAGGACCAGTTCCTCCGCTGGACCGACCCGCACTCCGTCGAAGCGGGCGCCCGTCGCTACTTCAACGAGGTAAAGTGGGTGGGCGACGGCCAGACCTTCGAGGTGAATCCCATCTACGCGGCTGCCTACCCGACGACCAGCAAGGACGGCAAGGTGCGGCACTGGGCCCTCGCCGGCCAGCCGGTCGGCCAGTCGAAGTCGCCCGTCAAGGTCCGCCCCGTTGGCGGCCCCGTGGTTGCCGTCGGCGCAAACACCTTCCGCATCCGGTACGACGCGCTGGCCCCGGCTAACGACCCGGGCCGCGTCACGTTTCTGGCTTACAGCGAGGGCGATGCCGACTATCGCTACACCGAACTGGTCGGCATGATGCCGCGCGGCTTCACCGGGCTGACGGCCGGCAAGGAGCAGACGATCACGTTCCCGCCGGTGCCGAACCTGAAAGTCGGTGCCGGCCCGGTTGAGTTGCAGGCCACCAGCGACAGCGGCCTGCCGGTCGAGTACCACGTCGCTTACGGGCCTGCCGTGGTGGAGAACGGCAAGCTGCGCATCGCCGAGCTGCCGGCGCAGGCGCGTTTCCCCGTCGAGGTCAGGGTGGTGGCCTACCAGTTCGGCAGCAGCGTCGAGCCACGGGTGAAGACGGCCGTACCCGTGGAGCGCACGCTGCGGATCGAAAAACCGTGACTCCAAGCGGAAAGTGACGCGATACCTCTATGGAGGAAGACGACCTCGCCACCGCCGCGCGTGCTCAACCACTGCTGCGCTCCGACCGGAGCGCAGTTTGGCCCTTGGCGTTGTTTTCATTACCAGGTGCAATTGAGGACGATATGCACGGCAGCTGTCAGCCCGCGATCCTGTGGGCTCCCACACGCGCCCGCCACGGTCAAGACTCTGCCCGTCAAGACCACAAGACCATCATTTTTAGATGAGTTTGGACGCCCGGACAGCGGCGGTCGTCTCGAAGCCGGGCGGCGACAACGGCAAATGGGCGTTGGGAGGCCGCTCGGCAACGGCTGGCAAACATCCAGGTCCGGTTCGGCTCGGCCGATACAACGAAGACGAACACTCGTCGCGCGCCCACAAGGATGAAAAATAGGATATAGAACCCGACCACGCCGGCAGTGGTCCAGACGCGCTTGGAAAAGAAGTCGCACGCCCACAAGGTGGCGGCATGGCGCTTCAGGAAGGCCTCCCACGAATCCTCGCCGCGCTGTGGTCCCGGGCGGCTCCAACCCGTGCTCCTTTCCGTCCGCGAGAGGGCAAGGATCATATTGGAGAAGCAGGAGCGCGGTGTAGCTAAGGAAAGCGATTTTTTGGTCTAGACAAAGGGGTCCACCTCAGTGCGACGCGAGATCGCCAAACTGTTACGTCCCGGGATGTTCCGAATGCAGCGGCTCAGCGCTGGGTGGATGGCTCGTGGAGATAGCCCTTCGCCTTCATCAACTCGACGATGCGGCGAACACTCTCCTCGACGCTGAGCTGATCGGTTTGCAACACGAGGTCGGCCGATTTCGGCTCCTCGAAGGCGGCCGTCACGCCCGGCATCTGTGCGATCTTGCCCTCGTCGGCCAGGCGATAGGCACCGCTCTGGTCGCGTGCCCGCAGCACCTCCATCGGCGCTGTGCAGTACACCTCCAGGACGCGGTCCCGCCCGATTACCTGCTTGACCTTTTCGCGCACCGCCTCGTGCGGCGCTACGAACGCCGCAATGGTGATGACGCCCGCATCGTTCATTAACCGCGCCACCTCGGCGGATCGGCGCAGGTTTTCGGAACGATCGTCGGCGGTGAAACCCAGGTCGCGGTTCAGCCCCTGCCGCATGTTCTGGCCGTACAACACCGTCACCGCCCGGCCCTCATCCCACAGGCGGCGCTCCAGCCCGTAGGCAATCCTGCTCTTGCCGCTGCCCGTCAGCCCGACCAGCAGCACCGTCACCGGCACCTGCCCGTAGCGCCGCTCGCGCTCGGCGGGCGCGATCAAGCTCTCACGCACCTTCAAGCGCGACCCCGGCTCCGCCGCCCAGACGTCGCCCTTCGCCCGGCCGCCGCCCGCTTCCAGGATCATCCCGGCCCCAACCGTGTTGTTCGTCAGCCGGTCGATCAGGATGAACGCTCCCGTCTCGGCGTTGGTGCGGTACGGGTCGCACGCCAGCGCCTGCGTCAGGCTGAGCTGGACGTGCCCGACCTCGTTCAACCCCAGCCTGGCGATGTCCCGATGTTCCAGGGTGTTGACATCGACGCCGTAGCGGAACGACGACACCTCCGCCGCCACCTGCCGTGTGGTGTGTTTCAGGGTGTAGGTTTTGCCGGGCACAAGCGGTTGCTCGGCCATCCACACCACCATCGCCTCGATCTGGCTGCTGACGTGCGGTGGACTTTCGGGCCGTACCAGCATGTCGCCGCGGCTGACGTCCACCTCGTCGGTCAGCGTCACCGTCACCGCCTGCGGTGCGAACGCCTCTTCCAGTTCGCCGTCATAGGTCACGATCGACTTCACCTTGCTGCGCTTGCCCGAAGGCAGCACCATGACTTCGTCGCCCTTGCGGACGATGCCGGACGCCACCGTACCGGAGAAGCCGCGAAAGTCGAGGTTGGGGCGCAGGACGTATTGCACCGGGAAGCGCAGGTCGGTCAGGTTACGGTCGCTGGCGATGTGGACCGTCTCCAGATGGTCCAGCAGCGGCGGGCCGGAATACCACGGCATCGCCTCGCTCCGCGAAACGACGTTGTCGCCCTTCAGCGCCGACATCGGAATGAAGGTGATGTCGCGCAAGTCGAGCTTGGCGACGAACCCGGTGTAGTCCGCCTTGATCCGCTCGAAGGCGTCTCGCGAGAAGCCGACGAGGTCCATCTTGTTGATGGCCACGACGACGTGCCGCAGGCCCAGGAGCGATACGATGAACGAGTGGCGGCGGGTCTGCGTTTGCACGCCGTGGCGGGCGTCGATGAGGATGATGGCTAGCTGGCAGGTCGAGGCGCCGGTGGCCATGTTGCGCGTGTACTGCTCGTGGCCGGGCGTATCGGCGATGATGAACTTGCGGCGGTCGGTCGAGAAGTAGCGATACGCCACGTCGATGGTGATGCCCTGCTCGCGCTCGGCCTTGAGGCCGTCGGTCAGCAGCGCGAGGTCAATCTCGCCAGCCCCCGTGGTGCCGACTTTTTCACTGTCGCGCTTCACGGCCGAGAGCTGGTCCTCATAGATCATCTTGGTGTCGTGCAGCAGCCGGCCGATGAGCGTGCTCTTGCCGTCGTCCACGCTGCCGCAGGTTAGGAAGCGCAGCAGCTCCTTCTTCTGGTGGCGGGCGAGGTAGGTGTGGATGTCTTCTTGACTAAAATCGACGGCTTGCATCGGAATAGTTCTCAGTTGTCAGTTGTCAGTTCTCAGGGAAGAGAGCAGACCGGAGAGCATGCGCCCGACTTCGGCAAGTTGCTCGAACAGGGGACAGGGCGTCGTGAGATAGCCCAGTTTTTCCGCAATGATCAGTTGCGTGTCCAGTTCGGCAAGCGACCCTTTGGCGATGCCGAGAAACTGGCGGAATTCGCCGGGCGTGAGGCGGGCCTGTCCTTCGGCGATGTTGCTTGGGATGGAAACGGCAGCCCGGCGAATCTGCGAGGTCAGCCCATACCGTTCCTCACGCGGAAAAGCTCGTGTTACTACGTAGACCTGGGCGACCAGCGCGATTGCCTTCTGCCAGACGAGGAGGTCTTTGTAGTGCTTCATGATTCTTCAGATCAGACGCCGCCGTGATACAAATACAATCTTCTGCCCCCCGAACGCACTTGGCCACACCACCCGACCAGATGCCGAAGGACACCGACGACCTCATCACGGTCGAATTCCAGTCGGTCGTACCCGCCTTCTGGCTGCGCGCCCCGGTCTAACGCTGTCGAGGCATCATCGGGCTCCAGGCACCTAAGGCTGCCCGTCAGAGCCAGCACTGACGGACCTAGCGAGAACAGCTCTGCCCACAGAGCGAACACGCGCTCGGCGACTGCGGCCCCCTCGGCCACGATTACCGTTGGCCCCCACATGCACAGTCCGCGACAAGGTTCCCGGCGGGCCGGGTTGACGGTCGGTATCCATTTGAGCGTAACACCCATGTAACGGACGAGGTCGTCGTGCAGGTGGACTGCCCGCGGATCGTTGTGGAACCTTCCCAGTTCCCACCCGCCGTCGCTATCGAGATCGAGCAGGAGAAAATCGTGCAACAACCCCAAACCATGCCCTCGCTGGTTGTGCTTTGAACTGACAACTAGCAACTGAGAACTATTTCAGAAATAGCCTTCCCGCTTCTTCTGCTCCATCGACCCAGTCTCGTCGTGGTCGATTACCCGACCCTGTCGCTCCGAGTTCCGCGCCAGCAGCATCTCCTCGATGATTTCTGGCAGCGTCGTCGCGTTGCTCTCGATCGCCCCCGTGAGTGGGTAGCAGCCCAGCGTGCGGAAGCGCACCCGCTTCATCATCGGCACCTCGCCGGGCCGGAGCCGAGCCTGCATGCGCTCGTCGTCCACCATGATGAGCGTGCCGTCGCGCTCGACGACGGGGCGTTCAGCGGCGAAGTACAGCGGCACGAGCGGGATGTTCTCCAGGTGGACATATTGCCAGACGTCCAGCTCGGTCCAGTTGCTCAGGGGAAAGACGCGGATGCTTTCGCCCTTGTTGATCTTGTTGTTGAACAGGTTCCAGAGTTCCGGTCGCTGGTTCTTCGGGTCCCACTGGTGCGACCGGTCGCGGAAGCTGTACACGCGCTCCTTGGCCCGACTCTTCTCCTCGTCGCGTCGTGCGCCGCCGAACGCCGCGTCGAACTGATAGTGGTTGAGCGCCTGCTTCAGCGCCGCCGTCTTCATGATGTCGGTGTGTTTCTTCGAGCCGTGGTCGAACGGGTTGATGTTTTGCGCCTTCCCCTCAGGGTTGATCCAGACCTTCAGGTCGAGGCCCTGCTCACGACAGTAGCGGTCGCGGAACTCGATCATCGCCCGGAATTTCCAGGTCGTATCGACGTGCAGCAGCGGGAAGGGCAGCCGGCCGGGATGAAACGCCTTCTGCGCCAGGCGCAGCATGACGGCGGAGTCCTTGCCGATGGAGTAGAGCATCACCGGCCGCTCGAACTCGGCGGCCACTTCGCGGATGATGTGGATGCTCTCGGCTTCGAGCACCTTCAAATGGGTCAGGTTGTAGCTGCTGCTCATCCTTACTCCTGGCTACTGCTCGTCCTCACTGCTGCCTAGTTTTGTTCTATGGATAGGCCCTGTGGATCACCACGGCGTGGACGGCGGGCCAGCTGACCCGAGTCAGTTACGGACGCACTGCTGCGAGATGTTCGCCCGGGCGCACAATCAAGCGACTGGTTGCGCAAGTCTGCGCTGGGGTGGCACGTCCCTCGGTACGCCGAGGGCGTGCGAGGCACTCCCCACGCCCTCGGCGTATCGAGGGACGTGCCACCCATCATTCGTTCGGGCAACGCTCCTTCATCGGCGAAAACCGCAGTACGCTGCCCGGCGTCCCTGACGAGCCGTCCTGTCATTTCGAGCCGGTGATCTCGTCGGCCAGAGCGGTCGCTCCGTAGACGTCGCGCAGCGCCGCCAGGATGCCTCGGGAATCGACTGCCACAGCCCGCCCCTGCGCCTCGGTGTAGGCGAAGTCAGCTACCAGGGATTGGATGTTGCCGTCGAAAATGAGCCCCACCACCTGGCCCTTGCGGTTCACCACCGGGCTGCCCGAATTTCCGCCGATGATGTCCGCCGTACAGACGAAATTGAAGGGCACCTTGGCGTCCAGTTTCCCCTTGTTGTCCTGCCAACGCTGCGGCAGGCGAAACGGCTCGCGCTGACCGTGTTCCTCAGCGCGGGAGAAGACGCCGCCGAACGTGGTGAACGGCTCCACACGGACGTCGTTCTCCGGGTAGCCCTTCACGGTGCCGAAGGCCAACCGCAGGGTGAACGTAGCGTCGGGGTACTGGTCTCGACCGCGCAGGGCGAAGATCGCATTGCTGATCTTCCCGTAGGCTTGCTTCTGCGGCTCCTCGACCTTCTCCTCGTAGCGCTGACGGGCTGCACGGGCCGCCCCGTCTACCAGCCGGGCCAGCCGGATCAGCGGATCTCCAGACGCCTCGATGCCCTTCTTACCCGCCTGGAACAATCGCTCGCGCTCGGCCACATCCTTTAACTTGCTGCCACGGATCAATTCCGATGCCCGGGCGGGCGGCGCCTTGCCCTCCAGCGCCTGCTTGACCAGCGGCTCATCAGCGCCGCGCAATTCGGCGAACATGCCGAGCGAATCCCCCAACTTCACCGTCTCGAGATCATCGTAGATCGGTGCCGGGGAGAACAGGAGCTGCTTGAGCGACTCGAGGTTGGCGTCCTGATACTCACGCAGCCGTTCGGCGTTGGGCTTGTCCTTCTCCTCGGCGTGGCGGACCAATGTCCGCGCGATATTGAACAGCGTGCTGTTGAAAGCCCACGGGCTGCCCAGTCCTCGCCCTGCCCCTTCGAGGAGCTGGTTTTCCAGGTACAGCGAACGCATTTCCTTGACCGACTGCTCGACGCGGTTCCAGGCGTCGCCGTACTGCCGCATCAGTTCCGGATCCTTCTCAACCTGCGCGCGCAACGCCTTCTCCTCGGACCGCTTCCGCTCCAGGACGGCTGGATCCTGGAGCCCGGCCACCATGCCGACCAGGAGCTTGCGCGCGTTCTGGATGCGCATCAAGTCCGCCGACGCCCGGCGCGCGTTCTCGGCGCTGCGTTCGCCCCACGTCTTCAGCGCCACCTCGCGGCGGCGCATCAGATTGAGGAAGGTCGGGTACTGCATGTCGCGGGCCAGTTCCAGGTGGGCCACCGTATTGAGGCGGCTCGTGCGGCCGGGGTGGCCGCTGACGAATACCAGCTCATCCGCCTTCGCCCCGTTCGGGCTCCAGGCGAGATAATGCGGCGTCTTGGCGGGTTTGCCATCCTCGTAGACGCGGAAGAACGCCGCGTCGAGGCAGAAGCGCGGGTACTCGAAGTTGTCCGGGTCGCCGCCGAAGTGGGCGATGGCGCCTTCGGGGGCGAAGACAAGCCGGACGTCGGTGTATTTCTTGTAGCGATAGAGGTGATAAAGGCCGCCCTGATAGAGGGTGACCACGTCGCTGCGCAAGCCCGTCTTGTCCTGCGATTCCTGCTCGATGGCGGCCATCACTGCCCGGCGGGCGGCGGCGGCTTTTTCGGGGGTCGCGTCGGTTGGCACGGCCTTGTTGACGCGGGCCGTGACATCCTCGATGGACTGCAAGACGTTGAGTTGCAGGTCGGGACATTTCAGCTCATCCGCTCGATTTTTCGCGTAGAAGCCGTCGCGCTGGTAGTCTTTGTCCTTGGTGGAGAGCTTTTGAATGGAGTCGCGGCCGACGTGATGGTTGGTCATCACCAGGCCGTCGGGGGAGACGAAGCTGGCGGAACCGCCCGCCCCGAAGCGCACGGAGGACTTCTGGAGGTGCGCGAGCCAGTCGGCGGTGGGCTCGAAGTCATGGCGTTGCTTCAGCAGCTTGAGGGGTGGAGAATCGAGCAGCCACATGCCCTCATCGGGACGGGCCGAGCCGGCCAGGAGCAACAGGGCCCCGGCCGCGAATGCCATCGCGCCGCGCATAGGGGGATGCCTCCGAAAAGCGGGAACCAGGCGAGTCCGCAGATGATTATACAACGCTCCGGGGCGGCGATGCCTCTGGGACAGGCTAGTGACGTCGATGTGACCGAAGCGCGCCGGTGTCGCCCGATGAGATTAGCGATCTACGCCAACCGCTCCATAAACCCCGAAATCGCTCTAAACCAGTTCCGCCATCGACAGTCGTCGAGCAATGGCAGGGGGCGGCCGCCCATGTCGGGGAGCGTCTGCGCCGGGTCGATGCCTAACACATGGTAGAGCGTAGCGAAAACGTTCTGATAGCGGATCGGCTGAGTGCGCGAGCGTTCGCCACGGCTGTCCGTGGTGCCGATGACCTGTCCCATGCGCAGACCACCGCCTGGCGATAGTGCTCCGGCAAACGCTCCATCGCTTGGCGCACGAAGGTTGCCATCCCGGCATTGCCGACCACGCTGGACGGTGTCTCCTGGCCGGCGTCAGGCTGGTCCTGAGACGGCACTTCCCGGTTAGCCTGGCGTTTCTGCGTCCGCAGGAAATGCTGCGTCAATTGGCCGATCTGCCGGTGCAGGATCGTTCTCAGCCAGGATTGCAACTCGGCCAGCGTCGATCCCTGGACGCGGGCGAAGCAGCCCACCTTGCCGTGGACTGCGGCCGGCAATTCGTCTTGGGCGATCCGCAGCAAGTAGGCGCGATACCCTTGCAGCAGGTCACCCAGCGCCTTGTGTTGGCCTTCGCGGGCCAGGCACAGCAGCACTTCCAGGTCTTCCCTGGTAAGGGATGGCGACGGGATACGCGCTCCTTGTCACTCTGAGTGCCGGATTGCCGGGCGCAGCGAACGACAAAGGGTCGAAAATCCTCTCAACAATCATGTCCCGCCTTTCTCCTCCATTAGAAGCGGAAACCGAAGGAGGGCCGCTCCACTTCCGTCAATAGCCATTGTGCCCGCGCTATCGGAACCGAGAATTCCGGGGAAGTGCGTTTCCCATGCAACCGTCACGCAGCGGACGATTCATTCGGCGCTGGCGACTTTCGTCGTCCATGCCGCCGTTCCGCCGGCGGTGAAACATGCTCGCAAATGACGGCGGTAAAGCAGACGTACAGCAAACAGTCTGAATTAGACTCTCCGGAAGCGTGCCGCCGCAGCCTATCCACGGCCTGCGCCATCGTCGTTACCTCTTCACAAGGCGGCAACAGGTCGTCAGAAGCCAAGTCATTCACCGAAACATCGGCGGAGCTTTGCTCGAACAACTCCCATTCGTTGAATGGCGCCTGCGGAAAACCGCAGCCGGATTCTTCCAGGCCCGCACTCCCGTTCGCGGGACTCCGGTTCGCACGCGCTCCCGAAACCGCTTGCCACAGACTTTCGATCAGGTCGCGCCAGGGCGGAGCGAGCCGATCCCACTGTTCTCGCGCCTGCCCGCGCACGGCGTCCCAGGCGACCTGGAGCGCCTCGAACACCGCGTCCTCGAACTCCAGCCAGGTCGGTTGTCCCAGCGTCGCGTCGAGCCACCGTTGCAGCATTGGCAAAGTTGAATCGCCGGGCGCGAGGTCGAAGGACTCGGACCCCGTGGTGCCCTCGGTCGGTGCGGTTGTGCCTGGCAGGCTGGATGGCAAACCGGCCACCAGCCCTTCAAAGCCCGCAGCCGGGCCAGTCGCCTGCTCGGGCAGCCGGTACTCGTCCAGCGGGTGCTGGCCGACGATCAGCGAGGCGACGCTGGCCGCCTGCGCTCCTTGCAGCGGCGTCAAATCGCCCTGCACGGGTTGCAGGTCGGGTTCGAGCGTGAAGCGGAATACCCGGTCATCTCCTTCGTTCGTCGCGTAGATGTTGATCGTCTTGCCGTCCGCGCCGGCCAGTACGAGTGCGGACGGGTGGTCGAGCGGCGCGGCGCTCAACAACTCGGCAATGCCGGGACCGCCGAGGCCGCCGAGCAGGAAGGCCAGGGTGCCGCCCTGGTTGGCCACCAGCAGGTCGGTCAGGCCGTCACCGTTGAAGTCGGCGCTGACGGCGACCGCGGCCTGCCCGCCGGTGCCGATGGTACGGCCCGGCCCGAAGCCGGCGAAGAAAGTGAGGTTGCCCGCCTGCCGGTTGACGCTAATCAGGTCCAGCCCGCCCCGGCCATCGAAGTTGCCGACCAGGACTTGTACCGGCCCGGCCCCCGTATTCAGCAGCAGCGGACTGATGTCGTTGAAGAAGCCCTGGCCACTGCCGGTCAGGACGGCGACGATATTGGACGCGCCATTGGTCGCCACGATGTCTTGCACACCGTCGCCGGTCACGTCGCGGATCACTGCCGAGTTCGGCCCGACGCCGCCGCTGCGCAGTCGCGGCCCGTAAGTAAGCGTCCAGTCCGCGCCCGTCCCCTGTCCGAACAGTACGGAAATGTCGTTCGATCCCTGGTTGACGACCACCAGGTCCGGCAGGGCATCGCCGTTGTCGAGCGTGGCCACATAGAGGGCCACCGGCGTGGTACCCGCGAAGTAACTGCGCGGCGCGGCGAACGCACCGCCGCCCAGGCCCAAGTAGATCAGGACGTTGTTCCCGCCGCTGTTGGCGACCGCCAGGTCGGCGATGCCGTCGCCGTTCAGGTCGGCCAACTTCACCGCTGTCGGCGCGAGGATGCCTTCGGCTCGCCCTTGCAGCACGCCCGGCGCCTGCCCGCCGAACTGGATCGAGACGCGGTCGAGCGCCGCATTGCCCAGGACGAAGTCGTCCCGGCCGTCACCGTCGAGGTCGGCGACGGCCAGCGCCACCGTGCCCGTCGCCCGCTGGTAAGGCCGAAAGGTGCCGTCGCCGTTGCCGGGCAGGACCAGCAGGTCGCCGTAGGTGTTGCCAACCAGCAGGTCGAGTCGGCCGTCGCCGTCGAGGTCGCGCGCGGTCAGGCCGGTGGTGGCGTTGCCGGCGAGCAAGGGAGCGGCCTGAACGCGCTCGACAAAGCCGCCCCGCCCGTCGCCGAGAAAGACGCGGATCGTGCCGTTTTCCGCGTCGAGCAGGGCGACATCGGCGTAAGCGTCGCCATCGAACCGGCCGATAGCCAGTGCGGACGCACCGAAGGTCAACGCTGTCAAGCGGGGGTCGTGCCAGCCGCCGTTGGCCCCGCCGGCCAGCAAGCCCAGCTGGCCCGTGCTCACGGCCACCAGGTCGCTGACGCCATCGGCCGTGAACTGCCCGACGGCGAGCAGACTCGTGGCGAGTCGGGATTGAACATCCGCGCGGCTCGCCTGCCAGGTGTACAGGCCATCGCCCGCTCGCCAGCGCTGCGGTTCGCCCAGGTTGCCCTGGCCGTCGTTGGCCAACACCAGCACCTGTGCCCCAGAGCGATCCGCGAGGATCAGTTCGTCTCGACCGTGTGTACCCGGCGCGATGGTCAGGGCCGTCATGCCCGCGCCGACCGCGAACGTCTGGGCAGCGCCGTAGCGCCCGCCTGCACCGACGATGAACAGCGACACCGTACCGGAGAGCGCGTTGTAGACCGCGAAGTCGTCCGCACGCCCGTTGGGTGTGCCGGAGTAGTTGCCCGCGACGATCAGCGTCGGGAAATCGCCGACGGGTAGTTCCTGCGCCACGGAGAAACCACCGCTGGCCGTGCGGCGATACAGCACCACGCCTGCGCCGTCGGTGCGGATGGCGGCGAGCAGCGGCCCCGTGCTGCCCTGGACGATGGCAAACGCCCGCACCGGCTGCCCTGCATTCACGAGGCGTGCTGGCTCAAACGCGCCTGGTTCTCGCGGCCGTGCCTGGCGATAGAGGAGTTCGCCCCGTTCGGTCAGCGTGACGACATCGACCGCGCCGTCGCCGTTGAAGTCGGCGAGCCCCGGCGCGGCGGCGTGTTGCGGAATCTCCTCGGCGGAAACGAATTGACCGTCGCCATTGCCCAGCAGGGTGAGAACGCGCCCGTCTTGCAGCAGGCAGGTCAGGTCGGCCCGGCCGTCGCGGTTGGCATCGACGACCAGCAGTTGCCGGACGTAGCCGCCTGCATCTGGCATGGTCTGTAGCTCGAACGTGCCGTCGCCCTGGCCCAGCAGCAAAAACAGACGGCCGTCCGCGTCGCGCACGCCGGCCAGGTCCAGATGGCCGTCACGGTTGAAGTCGCCGACCGCCGCCTGACCGTCGGTCGGCGTGAACAGTCGGTCGCTGTCCAGTTCCGGAGAGATCCAGAACGCCGTCTGAAAGGTGCCATCGGCGTTGCCGGTCTGGATGTTCCAGCGATTACCGACGCCGCGCCCCAGCAGGTCGAGCCGCCCATCGCCGTTGAAATCGCCCGTCAGTGCGACCGGCGCGCCCTGGTCTCGGGGAGTATCGCGCTGTTCCTGGAACGTGCCGTCGCCGTTGCCGAGGAACACCGCGACCTGCGACCAGCCGACGACAACCACGTCCAGCCGGCGGTCGCCGTTCACGTCGCCCGCGAAGACCTCGCTGGCCGTGAACACGGGGAAATCCAGGGCCGGCTGCCAGGACAGCGCTTCGTGGAACGTGCCGTCGGCGTTGCCCAGCAGCAACCTGACCGTGGTGCGGATAGGCGCGAAGAAGTTGTCCGGGCTGGGAAACTCGGTTACGGCCACGACCAGGTCGAGCCGCCCGTCGCCGTTGAAGTCCCCTGCGGCGATGTCCGTCGCCCTGAAGCGCGAGCCCAGGGACACGCGCTGCACCTCGGCGAACGAACCGTCGCCCACGCCCAGGTAGACCGACAGGTCGCTCGTATCACCGAGGTAAGTGACGTTTAGCGCGGCCACGTCGAGTCGGCCGTCACCGTTGAAGTCGTGCGGGATCAGGGCCTGCGGATAGCCGGCGATGGGCAGGGCGGCCAGCGGGCTGAACGAGCCGTCGCCGCCGCCCCGCTGTGTGTGCAACGTCGCCGGCGCGCGGGACGGACTGAACGGGTTGTAGTCGCCGCTCGCGTAAAGCAAGTCGAGGAAACCGTCGCGGTCCACATCGGCCGCGACCACAGACGAAGCCGGCACTGGCAGGCGTGCCGCATCGGAGGTCGTGGTCCAGGAGCCATCCGCGGCCCCCAGCAGGACGTTCAGTGAACTCGGCGAGATCTGGCCCGTCGTGACATTGATCGCACCGGCCATGCCGACCGCGAGATCGAGGATGCCGTCCCGATTCCAGTCTCCTGCGAGTGCGTCGCCGCCGGTCGGAGCGGAGAACGGGCCGACCGCGCGGAAGCTGCCGTCGCCCCGGCCGACTTGCAGCGTGTCCGGCCCCAGCAAGTCGAGTTGCGCGTCGCGGTCGAAGTAACCCAGCACGCCGCCGCCCGCGAGCCGCACGGGGTCGGCAAAGGTGCCGTTGCCGCGTCCCAGGAAGACGGGAAAGTCACCGGTGTTCGTCTGGCCGGCGAGGAGGTCGAGCCAGCCATCGCGGTTGACGTCGCCGGCTTGCAGGCCGGTGGCCCCGAAGGGCAAGCCCGTGGCACTGAGTAGCGGAGCTTCAAAGGAGCCGTCGCCGCGCCCCAGCAGCACAGCCAGGCCGCCGCCCTGAAGGGCCTGCACCAGGTCGAGCCAGCCGTCGCCATTGAAGTCAGCGGCCAGCATGGCGAACACGGGTGACGTGCCCAGCGTCTGGGCGGCCGCGAAGGTGCCGTCGCCGCGTCCGAGGTAGATGGCCTGGTCGCAGACCACGTCCAGCCAGCCGTCGCGGTTGAAATCGCCGGTCGCGGCGGCACTGGCGAAGCCCATCGAAACCTGCGGTGTTTCGAGTGCTGCGGCAAAAGTACCGTCGCCCCGGCCGAGCTGGACGCACAGGACGCTGCCCCAGGGTTGCATTCTGGTGTACAGCAGGTCGAGCCGGCCGTCGCCGTCGAAGTCGCCCGCAGCCAGGTTGTGGCCGACTTCAAAGGCAGCGCCGGCTTCGCGAAAGGTGCCGTCGCCCAGGCCGAGCAGCAGGCGGGCCAGGGGCTGCGCCGCGCCCTCCTGGCCGTGGGCCAAGATGTCCGCGATGCCGTCATTATTGAAGTCCCCGCCGAGCAGCTGGCCGCCCAGGCCGCGCAGCGTCGAGAGTGCCGCGCCGGATGCCTCGAAGGTGCTCGTCAGCCGGTAGCTCCCCGCGCCGCCCAGTCCCGTCACTCGAAACCAGAAGCGCTGGCCCTGGCCCGGTTCGAGGTTGAGATGCAGGTCGATGCGCCCGTCGTTCGTCTGCACGATCGCGCGGCCCGCGGCATCGAACAGGGCGAGT
>JAEUIF010000064.1 GCA_016795185.1 Planctomycetia bacterium
GTCGGCGGCCAGGATGTCCAGCCGGCCGTCGCCGTTGAAGTCCACCAGTGCATAGCGGCCCGCGAAGAACTGGAACTCCGCGCCGGTAACGTCGAAGCTGAGCGAGGACAGCTCGAAGTGCCCTTCGGTCCCGCCCTGGTCGCCGCCCTGGTTGAGCCAGAGGCGCGGCTGGTTCAGGCCGCCGACAATGTCCAGGTCGCCGTCGCCGTCGAGATCGCCGACTGCCAGGTTGTCGGTGCCGAAGCTGGTCTGAAACACGAACGAGCCGCTGCCGTCGTTCAACCGCAGGTTCGAGCCTTCGAGTACATCGAGAGCGCCGTCCCCGTCGAAGTCCGCGAGGATGGTGCCGGTGGCGTTGCCCGACGGCTGGTTGTCGTAGAAGCGGCGGAACAGGCCGGACGGTCCGGCGCTGACATCGACGAACTCGCCCAGCCCGCCGTCGGTCGTCGCCACGGTGGTCAGATCGATTTCGAGGTCCTCGCCGTTCGCGCCCACCGTGCCCAGCGGCGCGGAAAACGTGACGGCCGGCGACGGCACGTTGAGCGCTGCGCCGTTGGCATCCAGAATCGAACCGGTCGTGGACTTGAGGCTCACCGTGCCGGCAAACGCCGCCACATAGCCGAGCAGCACGTCGCTGACAGCGGTCAGCGTCAGATCGCCGGCACGGGATTGCAAGCCAGCGACGCTCAGATCGAGCGTGCTGCCGACGAACAGATCGTTGACGACCATGCCGCTCAGGCCGGCGTCGCCCAGTTCGACTTCCAGTGCATCCGCACTGGTCCCGAACGAGGTCACATCGAGCACCAGCGCATCGGCGACGATGTTCGTCTCGCCGACGCCCGCGCTATCGTTGGCATCGGCAATCGCGCCGCCGAACAGGTAAGCCGTGCCGCCCGCGAAGAGGGTGGCCAGTTGCAGCGTGCCGGTCGTGCTGGCCAGGTAGACGTTCTCCTCGGCCCGCGCCGCCAGCGCGCCGCTCAGATCGACGCGGAATGGCAGCGTCAATGCGCCGATGCTGCCGTCGGCCGATTCCAGCACCAGGTCCTGGCCGATGATGGCCGCTCCGCCGCCCGTCGCCGCGCTGAGCAGGTCGCCCTCGACTTTCAGCCGCACATCCGAGCGCGTGCTGCCATCCGCCGTGGTGATGGCGGCGATGTTGACGTCCGTCTCGGAGCCGAGAAACACCTTCAGCCCGGCGGTGATGCGGATCGTGCCGCTGGCCGCCACGTCCACGTCCTGGCGCTTCGTGAGTTCGATGATGTTGAACTCCGATGCATCGACGATGCCGTCGCCGTCGGCATCGGCCCAGGCGGTGAGTTCGTTGTCGCCGATCTCGCCGTCGCCGTTGGCATCGACCCAGGTGAAGAACGCCAGGTCGTCCGACTCCGCCGACACCAGCGACACCTTGATGCTGTCGCTGGCATCGTCCACGATCCGCGTCACATCGCCGAAGGGCACCGCGATGCGCTCCGCGCCGTCGGCGTCGCGGCCAAACGACTGGGCGACGGTAATCGTCACGTTCCGGCCCGTGATGTTGGCGTTCTCGACCAGGGTTTCCGTATCGCTGGTGCGGTCCACCACCGTGGCCGACAGGCTCCAGAGCAGCTGATCCTCGGTGAAGACGATGCCCGTGGTCAGGGCTGTGGACTCCGCGGCAGTCACGTCGTAAACGAAGCCCGCATCGTAAACGAGCGGAGCGAAATCGTCGCTGCCGTCCTCGGCGTCGTTGACCGTATCGTAGCTCCCGCCCGCGCCGTAGATGCCATCCAGGCGGTGATAATCGGCGGTGACAGCGTCTTCCAGAGCATCAATCTCGGCGCTGCTCAGGCCCGAAGCTGTCAGCGCGTTACGCTGTGCAGTCGCGAACGAGAACGCATAACTCGCACTGTAGACGTTGCCCGTGGCGGCCAGCAGCGACCAGTAATGCTCGTACTCGGCCGCGCCCAGTTCCTGGAACGCGACGACAGCGGCATCCGCCCGCGCCTGCGCCGCCGTGCCGAGCAACGCCTGACTGTTCCACAGTTCAATCAGCGCGTCGCGGGCATCGGAGTCGTAGGTCTCATCGGTGCTGTTGGCGTCGATCAGGCTGCCGGCGGCCACGTCGATGATGATGTCGTCGCCGCTGATGCTGAAGACGGCGAGATTGCCCGC
>JAEUIF010000262.1 GCA_016795185.1 Planctomycetia bacterium
GCTTTCTCACTGGCACCGAGTCTCGCGGCACGTACCGCGATTCGGTTGATGTGGAAGACTGCCTCAGAAACTGGGACATTTCCAATGACCTCTCCAGCGATCGCGGAGCCGATCTTCGTTGCCCCCGACTATCTCGAGATGATGGTGCAGCGCCGACTCGGCAGCCGGGTGCGCGAGTTGCGCATCGTCCATCGGCCGGATGGGATCATCTTGCAAGGCCGCGCGGCCACCTACCACGCCAAGCAGGTCGCGCAGCATCTCGTGATGGAGCTCGTCCACCAGCCGATCCTGGCCAACGATATCGAAGTCGGCTGAGCCGCGTTGCGGCCGACAGCCAGCCCGGCATCGCGAAATCACACACGGCCCGGCACAACCGCCCCTGGAAGGGTGGTTGTGCCGGGTCGTGTGCTTTGACCTTGCCTCAGCGCAGGTGCAAGAGACTGCTGGCTCAAATGGAGACTGGGGTGCCATGCCCACGGCTTTGCGTGGGCATGGGGACCGCAGTGCTTTCATGCCCACGCAAAGCCGTGGGCATGGCACCCAGAACGACGTTCTATAGAGAAGTTAGTCCCTTGAAATTGCTCTAGCGACGGCGATGACGCACCGGTTCCTCCTGGTGCAGCACCTTGACCTCGCTATTGTTGTTGTCGTAGCAGACGAACTCCAGGGCTTCGGGGGCCGCCCCCAGCTTCCCCGTCACGTTCACCTGAATCTCTCCGGTTTCCTCCAGCCGCGCCAGTTCGCGGCGCTTCTTGTTGAGCAGGTAGAGGGCCACTTCCTCGGCCACCTTGATTTCCACGCGCGCCACGGTGGGCCGGTGGGCGGCCAGTTGCACCAATCGCATCACGTCGATGCTCATGCTCTCCGTCGTCTTGACGTGCCCCGTGCTGCGGCAGTGCGGACATTCCTGGAAGATGCTGCGCTTCAACGATGGGCGGATGCGCTGGCGCGTCATCTCGATGATGCCGAACTGCGAAATCTTGAGGATCTTGGTCCGCGCCCGGTCGCGGCGCACCGCTTCGCGCAGGGCGCGCTCGACGCCGCGCCGGTGCTTGTCCTCGCGCATGTCGATGAAGTCGTTGACGATCACGCCGCCCAGGTCGCGCAGCCGCAATTGCCGGGCAATCTCCTTGGCGGCGGCCAGATTCATCTGGTAGGCGGTTTCCTCGGCGTTGTTGTCCGCACGGAAGTTGCCGCTGTTGACGTCGATGGCCACCAGCGCTTCGGTCTGGTCGATGACGATTGAGCCGCCCGAAGGCAACGGCACATGCCGCAGCTGAATGCGCGAGATTTCGTTCTCGATGCCGTACTTGTGGAACAGCGGTTCCGAATCTTCGAAATGCTTGATCCGGTTGGCGTAGCGCGGCATGACGACCTGCATGAACTCCTGGGCCTGCTCGAAGGCCCCAGGCTCATCCACGTAGATGGTATCGATGTCGCTCGCGAAAGTGTCGCGGATGGTGCGGGTAATCATGTCGCTTTCGCGGTAAATCTCCGCCGGCGACTTGATCTTGCGGATGCGGCGCACCACCACCTGCCAGAGCCGCGCCAGGTAGGCCAGGTCGCGCTGGAGTTCCTTCTTGGTCCGGTCCATGCCGGCAGTGCGGATGATGAAGCCCAGGCCCTTCGGCGGCTGCAACTCGTGGAAGATTTCGCGCAGCCGACGGCGCGCATCGTCATCGGCGATCTTGCGCGACACACCGACGCGGTTCAGGCCGGGCATCAGCACCAGGTAACGGCCCGCGATGCTGATGTAGGTGCTCAGGGTCGGCCCCTTGGTGCCGATGCCTTCCTTGATGACCTGGACCAGCACTTCCTGCCCGCGCTTGAAGATATCCTGAATCAAGGGCTTGGGCCGCCCGAAGCCGGGCCGCCCCCCCCCACCGCCGCGCCGATCACCGCGCGGGCCGCCCCGGCGATCACCCCGGCCGCCACCGCGACGGTCGCCCCGGTCGCCCCGACCGCCGCCGCGCCGCGGCATGGGTTCGTCGCCCTCGTCATCGAAGGACGACAGGCGGCCTTCATCCATTTCGTCCATTTCGTCGAGATCGTCCAGCAGGTCGTCGTCGGCGCGGTCCTCGGCCCGGTCCTGCTCGGTCTCCGGCTCGTCGTCGAACTCGGCCTCGTATTTCTCGGCCTGGGTCGGCAGCGGTTCGTCGCGCTCGAACTCCGGCCGCTCGAAAGGATCGCTCGGCGGGCCGCCGTGCCGGGCGGAATCCTCGGCGTGGACGCGGCCGGCTGACTCGCCGACGCCTTCGAGCGAGCCTTCGCGGCTGGTATAAGCGTCCTTCTCGGTGCGGCGCTCGGCGGAATCCATGTAGCGGGGCCGATCAGGGTCCGCGTCGGACTCGGAGCGGCGTGGCGGTTCGTCGAAGGGCGGCTCGTCGGCCAACGGTTCGCGCTCGGACGTGGGAGAATGCAGTTCCTCGCGAATGAAGTTGGCGGCGGGCGGCGGTTCGGTGGGCGGAAACGCGGGACCGACGTCAAGCGGAGCCGCTTCGCCGGTGGGCGGCAACAAGCCAGCGCCGAAGCCTTCTTCGGGAGCCATGCTGTCTTCGTAGGGCTCGCGTTCCGGGGGCCGCGCACGGCCGCGGTCGCGATCCCGTTCTCGGTCGCCGCCCCGGCCGCGATCCCGGTCGAAGCCGCCGCGCTCGCGGCCGCCCCGGCCGCGATCCCGACCCCGCCGGCCCTCATCGCCCCGCCGGGTTTCGAGGTGCCGGTAGTAGGCCGGTTCCACGTCGGAGACGTGCAGGAAGCCGTTGCGGCCGACGCCGAAATCGACGAACGCGGCCTGGATGCTGGGTTCGATGTTGACGATGCGGCCCTTGTAGATGTTGCCGACGTAGCTTTCGTGGCTGGTGCGTTCGACGTACAGCTCTTCGAGGACGCCGTCCTCGACGATGGCGATGCGGCATTCCTCCGGCTGCATGACGTTAATGAGCATCTCTTTCTTCATGCGTTCCCTTTCTGGGGCGGAATCAAAAATCCAGTGGACCGGCGGTCAGCGGCCGGGGGCGCTGGGCAGCGCTGGCGACCGCTGGACCGTCCGAGGTCTGTGGCCCCGTGTGGTCCCGGTTCGGGGGATCGTTGTTCCGCAAGGCGGATGGGTTGGTGATTTCGGGAGATTCGTCGATCAGTTCGATCAGGAAGCGTTCGAGCACCGCGCCGCCGGGCAGCAGATCGCCCAGGCCGAGCAGGCTCAGGATTTCATCGGGCCGGGCGGTGCCGTTGGGCGTTACCCAGCAGATCATTTCCACAGCGTCGGGCAACGCGCGGATGGCGTCGAGGTACGGTCGGATTTCGAGACGGCGCGGCTGCGGTCGGCTGCGCTCGACCCACACCTCCGCGGCGGCGAGTAAGGCAGCGGCCCGCTGCTCCAGTGCACCCGTGCGCTCCGGCGGGACCGCCATGCGGTAGCCGGCGCGGCGGACCTGGGCGCCGGCGCGGGCGTCGATGGCATGAGCCTCGTAGAGTTCCAGCCCGACCGGGGCCTGGCGGCGCAGGCGCTCGAGCACCTCGTCGGCCGGCAAGTCCGCGTCGAGTTCGACTTCGGCGACTTCCTGCGAGCCGACGATGCCGAGGCCCAGGGACAGCGCGAAGACCAGGCGCGGCTTGGGATTGAAGCCCGCGGTGGAGCGGAAGGGCAGATCGGCGCGGCGCAGCATCCGTTCCCAGCAGCGCATCAGGTCGTGATGGCTAACCAGGCGCAGGTCGCCGGCCTTGCGGAATCGGATTCGTACCTTGCAGACAACCATGCAGGGATGAACCATGCCGGATCATGCGATCCGGAGCAGCGGCAACATCCCGGCGTTTTGAGACGGCAGCGGCCGTCCTGTCTCCCGGTCGAACTGACGGTCGGGGAGCGCGGTCACGCGGTACGTCGGGAAACACAGGTTCGGTCAACCGCCGAATTCCGAAACGGCCCGCGACAGGGGTCGTCCGGCGGTTGTCATCCGAGCCCGGTTTCACGGTTGCAGGTCTGCCGGGGAGGGCAGTCCCAACCGTGCCGGCTCAGGGTCCGGCTCCGGGGTCCAGTCGTGTACTGCTCCGGGACCGATTTGAGAAGCTGAGAATGGACCAAGCAGGGCGAACCGTCCAAGCAAGTGCTCTGGCTTCAGTTCAATCCGTTCTCAAGTCCTGGATTCTCAAATCCTGGCCGTCGTATCGCGCCGGCAAGCCCATGAGCTTGTCAGCAACGGCGATGGCCTCAGCCGACCACCTCGGGGAGGATGCGCCGGGTCTGTTCCCGCAAAAAGTTAGTGATGTCGCGCCCCGTTTCCAGGCGGAGCGCCTCGTCGGTCACGGCTTCGGCCTCCTCGACCGAAACCGACCGAATCAGCTTCTTGATTTCCGGAATATTGTGCGGCGTGACGCTCAGCTGCCGTAGGCCCATGCCCAGCAGCAAGAGGGTGTACATCGGCTCGCCGCTCATCTCGCCACAAACGTTGACGGTGATTCCCTGTTGTTCAGCCGCGGCTACCACCATGCGGATCAACTGCAACACCGCAGGGTCCGCCGGATTGTACAGCGAGGCGACGTGCTCGTTGGTGCGGTCGGCCGCCAGCGTGTATTGGACCAGATCGTTCGTGCCGATGGAAAAGAAATCCACTTCCCGCGCCAGCTGGCTGGCCATGATCGCGGCCGACGGCACTTCGATCATGGTGCCGATGGGCAGCTGTCGATTGAAGGGCACCCCCTCCGCGTCCAGGTCGCGTTTGACCTCGGCGAGGATTCGTTTGCACTCGCGCAGCTCCGCCAGGGTGCTGACCATCGGGAACATGATACGCACGTCGCCCGCGGCACTGGCCCTTAGAATGGCACGCATCTGCGTTTTGAACAAGGGCAAATTCTTCAAGCACAGCCGGACGCTGCGCAGCCCCAGGAATGGGTTGCGCTCGTGGTTGGCCGGCTCGCTCGGGGTGGCGAACTTGTCCGCGCCGAGGTCGAGCGTGCGGATTACCACCGGCCGCTGCGGCCCCAGCGCGCGAATCACGCGCAGATAGGCGTCCAGGTGCTCCGCCTCGGTGGGGTCGGACTGCAAGCCGAGGTACAGGAACTCCGTGCGGTACAGGCCAACGCCATCCGCGCCGCGTTCCAGGCAGTGGTCCGCCTCGTGCGGAAACTCGATGTTGCCCAGCAAGGCGATGCGGACGCCGTCGCGAGTTTGCGCCGGCAATTCGCGGAGCTGGGTCAGACCGCTCTCGAATTTGTGGAAGCTTTTGCGGGCGACTTCGTAGCTGGCGCGGGTCTCATCGTCCGGGTCGAGGATTACCAGGCCGCGGTTGCCATCCACGATGACCAGATCGCCGCCGGAAACGTCCGTCAGGAACTTGCCCAGGCCGACGACGGCGGGGATTTCGAGCGCCCCCGCCATGATCGCGGTATGACTGGTCCGGCCGCCAGCTTCCGTGGCGAAGGCATGCACCATCGCCGGATCGAGGGCCGCTGTCTCGCTGGGCGTCAGGTCGTGGGCCAGCACGACCACGGGCACGTTCAGGTGTTGGAGCTGTTCGCGGCGGTGCCCCAGCAGGTTGCGGAGCATCGCCTTTTCGAGGTCGAATAGGTCGGCGGCGCGGCTGGCGAACGGCCCCTGGGCCACCCGCTCGAAATCCTTGGCATGCCCGCGCATCACCCGGCTCACGGCGTATTCAGCCGCCCAGCCATGCTCGCGGATTGCAGAAATGATCTCTTGCTGCAACGTCGGGTCTTGCAGGAACAGGACGTGGAAGGTGAAGATCGCGCCGTACTGGCCGCCGAGCTTGTCGCTGACGGTACGGCGATTGTCCTCGGCTTCGAGTACGGCAGCGGCCTGCCCCTGCCGGAAGCGTTCGACCTCGGCCTCGACCTGTTCGCTCGCGATGAAGCGCTGCGGAATGCGGTATCCCTCGGTATCCAGCACCAGTGCCGGACCGATGGTCACGCCAGGGAAAACGGGAGTACCGCGCTTGATTTCCATCAGGGACTTCGCGGGCAACAGAGGGACTACTCCGGTCGCTGGCGCGCCCGGTTCGCCGGGGTCTTCCCGGTGGATCTCAGCCCTTGAGGGGCAGCGGCGGTTCCGGTTCGTCTTCCTGGCCGGGCGAGGCCAGCACTTCCGCCAAGGCATCGACCGCGCCGGCGGCGTCGGGGCCGCTGACCTCCACGGTCAGTTCCGTCCCCTGCTCGGCAGCCAGCGTCATCAGTTCCAGGGGGCTCTTGCCGTTGACGCGCCGATCTCCCTTCCAGACCGTAACGTTGCCCTGGAAGCGCCCCGCGAGTTGCGCGAAGGCGGCGATGGGCCGAAAATGGAAGCCCATCGGGTTGGTGACGGTCACGGTACGCCGCAAGGGTCCGCCGTTCATGGCATCCAGGCTCGTTGGCACGGGGCGAAAGCGGGGAGACTCCAGGACTGCATTCACGGTTGGGGGCGTCGGTTGTGCAGTACCGTCGCTGGGAAGACATTCACTCATAGCATCACCAATTCCATCTGGTGGGTGGGATTATCGCCCGGGGCCGTCGCCCACGGGCTGGCGAACTACCATTGCAAAGGCGCATCGTTCAGCAAGGCCCAGATTTGCTCGCGCGAGGTGCATTCCCGCAGCGAGCGGACGAAGCCATCGTCGCGCATGCTGCGGGCCACGTTTTCCAGGGCGCGGAGATGGTCGCCCGGCCGGTCCTGCGGCGAACAGAGCAGCACGAGGACGTGGACCGGCTCGCCGTCCACCGCGTCGAAGGGAATGCCGACCTTGGAAACGGCCAGCGTCCCGATGAGCCGATCGACGCCGCTGTGCTTGGTGTGCGGGATGGCCACGGCCCGGCCGATGCCGGTGGAGCCCAGCTGTTCGCGCTTCAGGATGGCCTTGATGAGGTCTTCGGGGTCGCTGCCCTTGAAATAGCCGGCGGCCCGCAAGCTTTCGACCATTTCACGGATCACCCCATCCTTGGTGGTCGCCTTCAAATCCGGAACGATTGCCTCCCGGACCACGAAGTCGGACATACGCATGCCTGAAACTCCCTGGGGCTGCCCAGCAACCGTACTGCCGGCGGGCCGCTGCCGGAATCACTCCTCGTCGGCTT
>JAEUIF010000353.1 GCA_016795185.1 Planctomycetia bacterium
GTACAAGAAACGGTCGCTCCCGGCGCTGTACGTCGGGCTTTCCAGCCCGACAGCAGCGCCAGCGACTTGCCGCTCGGCGGCGATGTCACGAACCTTACCGTGGACCTCCCCGGCTTGGTCATGCCCGGCCAAACCATCCCCGCCGCCGTCGCTGTCCCCGTTCCCCAGGTTCCGGGTGACTACCGCGTCGCGTTCTGGGTCGAACGCGCGGAATCGGCAACTCCGCTGAAGCACGTAGACCAGGCAAGCGTCATGGAGTTGGTCGTCGCGGCGGCCGATGTTGCCCGGTCGTCGCAGTCGTCGCTCGACGGTGTGCAGTCCGCGCTGGCGGCCGCGCAATTGCACCAGCGATTGCCCGACGATTACGAGGACGTGACCGAGGGCTGGTTCGCCGGCTGGAAACGCCGCCTCAAGAGCAAGCTGCTCAACAATTTTCGCCGCGCCTTCGTGGAGCCCGCGTTTCGCCGGCAATCCGCGTTCAACCGGCAGCTGCTGACGGCCGTGCAGGAACTGGCCGAGCACCGCGCCGCGCTTGAAAACGCCCGGCAGCCTATCTTGCATTCCCCTCGCGAGGCGGAATTGGTAGAAGAGTTGACCCGGACCCGCCAGCGCTGCGCCTTGCTTGAGGAACGGTTGGCCCGGCTGGAAGCACGGATGCTCGAACGGGAGACTGCCCCATCATGAAGTGCCTCGTCACCGGCGCGGCCGGATTCATCGGCTCTCACCTGTGCGAACGCTTGCTGCATGCCGGCCATCAGGTAGTCGGCGTCGATGCCTTCATCCCCTACTACCCGCGCGCGGAGAAGGAAACCAACCTGCTGACCGCCCGTCGGCAGCGCTGGTTCACCTTTCACGAAGCCGACCTGCGCCAGGACCCGCTCGACGACCTGCTGGCCGACGTGGAGGTCGTCTTCCACCTGGCGGCGATGCCGGGCCTGACCCGCAGCTGGACGGACTTCGACCTCTACGAAAGCTGCAACGTGACCGGAACGCATCGCTTGCTCTCCGCCGTGCTGCGTCAGCCCCGGCTGCCACGGTTCATCTGCGCTTCCACATCCTCGGTCTACGGTCGTTACGGTTCGGGCGATGAGCAGTTGCCGGCCCGGCCGATCTCGCCCTACGGCGTCACCAAGCTGGCGGCCGAGAATCTTTGTCGAGCCTTCGCCGACGAGCACGATTTGTCCCTGGTCGTACTGCGTTACTTCTCGGTCTACGGTCCCCGGCAGCGGCCCGACATGGGCTATCACCGCTTCGTGCAGGCGCTGCTGACGGGCCAGCCGGTGACCGTCTGCGGCGACGGCATGCAGGTGCGCGGCAACACCTATGTGGCGGATTGCGTGGAAGCTACGGTAGCGGCGGTGCAGGCCCAGCCGGGCGAAACCTACAACATCGGCGGCGGCGAGGCGGTGTCGGTCTGGGACGTGCTGCGCAAGCTCGAAGTGCTGACCGGCCGCCGGGCCGAGGTGCGTCAGGAAGCGGCCCGTCCGGGCGACCAGCGTTACACCTTCGCGGATACGGCGAAGATCAACCGGCATCTCGGCTGGCGCGCGCGCATCGGCATCGACGAAGGACTGGCCCGGCAGGTTGCCTGGCAGCGCGGCGAACCGCAGCGCGCCGCGGCTTGAGCCGACGGCCGGCTTTGTTTTTCTGACTGATCGGAAAGGGATCGATGTGACTTTGAAAGCGAGCGGCGGGGTTTATCCCCGCCGTGTGGACACCGCCGGGATAAACCCGGCGGCTCGCTGGGAATGTAGAAACCAATGGCGTCTGCCTGCTTCGCAGTGCAAAACAAACCAGGCTGGCCACCCGCGGATGGCCGGCCTGGTTCACTCCGTGCCCTCGCTTACCGACGCACCACTTCCTGTTCCGAAACCACCACGCGCCGGGTCTGCGGCCCGAGGTAGAGCAGCCGCAGATAGGGGCCGGCACCCGCGTAAGAGCCCGCGATGGCAGCGAGCATGGAGATCAGCACGCCGCCAAAGGTCCACCACGCGGCCGACCGAGTGCGCGGGTCCGTCGCCCGGGCGCGCAACTCCGCCGGCAGGTTCTCCGCCCGCGCCTGGTAGCGCTGAATCTGCTCGTCGGTCATGCCCAGCTGGCGCATGTCCTCGGCCGTCAGCCGTTCGGCGATAGCGCCGGTGGCGGGGGCGTTCGCCACGCTCATCATGGCGTTGAAGCCCATCTGCGCGCCGGTGCCCATCAGGAACAGCAGGCCGGTGAAGACCACGCTCCAGACCATGACGCCGTAGAGAATCGCTTCGTTCTTGTTCTCGCCCACGGTGAACTGGCTGGCGACCAGGCCGCCGACGAACAACGACAGCAGCATTGCCGCCACGGCCCAGATGGCCGCGCCGATGCCCAGCTCGCGGTCGCCCATGCTGTTGGTCACCGACAGGCCGATGGCCACGCCCAGCGTGCTCCACAGCAAGTAAACCGCCAGCGCCGCCGCCGCGCCCGCGAAGATCGGCGACCAGGTGATGCGGCTTTTCACGCCGACGAGGTCCTGGGTTTCCACTCGTTCCATGTGTAGGTCTCCTGTTTGAAGTCGAAAGAACTTGCTTGCGCCCGCGCTGGAGAAAGAGCAGGAATCGTGCCAGCTGTAACATTCGCGTGACGAGTTCTGGCGAGCGGCGGGGTTTATCCCCGCCGTGTCGCTTGGAGTCGCCGCTGCCGCGACGGCGGGGATAAACCCCGCCGCTCGCCTGATCCGTTTTCGGCGATGGT
>JAEUIF010000357.1 GCA_016795185.1 Planctomycetia bacterium
TGTGGCGCCATTGCCGCACGACGCGCCGCCAGAAACGCTCTTTGGCGCCATCGCGCTGTTGGGGAGTGGACATGGTAGTTACCTCCTTTGCGGAGGATTACACCATGACCGTCAAGAACGCCCTTGGCCGGACGGAGACGGCGATCCGGCCCTATGACCTGCGCCACAGCAGTGCCACGCTGCTCCTGCTGGCCGGTGAGAACGCCAAGGTGGTGGCCGAACGCCTCGGCCATTCCACCACGCGGTTGACCCAGGATACCTACCAGCATGTCCTGCCGGGGATGCAGGAACAGGCGGCAGCGAAGCTCGATGCCATCTTCCGCCAGGTCAAAAAAGCGAAATGATCGAGATTGGCTACAAATTGGCTACAAAACGCCGCCAAGCTAGCACCGACTACTGAAAAAAAAGAGCCGCAAGGTTTTATCCTTGCGGCTCTTGCGTCGAGTGGACAGGGCCGGGGTTGAACCGGCGACCTAAGGATTTTCAGTCCTTCGCTCTACCAGCTGAGCTACCTGTCCGTGCTGATAAGTTGGTCGGTCTTGCCGAAAGCAGGGTCATTTTAGCACGCCGAGTGCGGCTGGCAATGGCAAAGGCAGCCGTGGCGGCCCGATGCCTCCCCAGGGTACACCAGAGAACTGCACGTTCGGAAAGCGCCGGGCCAGAGCTTCTTTTCCGCTGTCGCTGATGCGATTGCGATAGGGCTTCGGGGCATCGTCGTCGAGTTCGTCCCAGTCCTCGAAGTCGATTCAGATTCCCAGGTTCAGGTCGAGTTGCTTCTGGAGCGGAGAACCACCGGCCTCAAACATGACAGTGACTGTCTGGACATACGTCCGGGCATGCGGAAAGCCGAGTTCGGCCCAGATGGCGCGCAAGCGTTCCATCCGGAGCACATTGCCGCCGACATTGATACCGCGCAGCAAGGCGATGTAAGTAGCCATGAGATTAGGGAGCGGTTGCGACCCTTCGGGATGGGATGCACCCTAACGGGTTCATTTTCGTGCGGGGGCGGGCTGATTGACGCCGTTGAGCTGCGCGTCCCGCGCCGCGGAGGCGTGGCGGATCGCGGTCCAGTCGATGGCCGCCACCCAGCAGCGTTCTTCCGCCGAGAATGCCGCCACGCCTTCGACCAGCAATTCATCCGGTCGACCCTGGTCGTCCACATCCTCCGCGCACAAGGTCAGGCGCAGCCCGTCGCGCAGCTCTACCTTTTGTTCCGCCAGGTCTTCGAGGGTGCCGACCGTGTTCAAGCGTAGCCGGCCCTGACGGTCGGCGTTCTGGAAGTCCGCATAAATCTTCGGCTGTACCATCCTGACCTCCTTCGCTCATGGCTGCCGAGCCGGATTGGGCACGGTTGGGGAGAGCAATCGGCTCGCTGCGTCCGGACTCAGGCCGATCAAGGTGGCATGATGCGAACTGCGTCCGGAAGTTCGCACTACATCACCGCCCGCCGCGCGAATGGCGCCCACGGTCGTGACGCCGACCTGCCCATGCGGTATGGTTGCCGACAACTCTTCCACGGCTACGCCCGCCGCGCATTCCACCGATACGCCAGTCACGCCGCTGGGATGGGTCCCGATGCCGCGTCGCAGGTCCGCCGGCAGATTGCGCCCGCCGCGGACCACCAAGGCCTCGTCAGGAATCCGTTCCGCCATCGCCGATTTCTCCGGAGATTACCCGCGCTTCATCTTATCAGCTGGCCATTTGCCAAGGCAACCGGGTCGGTTCCACCACCCAGAGCATCACGGCAATCGCCGGGTGCCCTGCTTTTCCGGAGACTGCGTAGGGTGGGTGTCCCGATGAATGCCACCGGAAAAGCATGAGAACTGCCGGTGCCTTCGCCTGCTTATCCGGTCGCCGATGGTGCCACATGCTTTTCGGGTGGCTATCCGGGGATGCTGGCCCCTGGCAGTCTCCCGAAAAGCATAGCACCCGGCGATGCTGGGTGGCCAACGCGCCGGGGGACATACTTTGAAGGCGACCGGGGTGGTGGTCCTGATAAAGGTCGCCGGCAAAGCACGATGCCCGGTGTTTCACACCGTACCGTTCTTCAAAGTCTCCACGGTACATCAGGGAATCGCACTTTCGAAAAGCGTCTGGTCAGGGCTTTTTGCCCGCCGGCGCTGATGCGATTGCGATAGGGCTTCGGGGCATCATCGTCGAGTTGTTCGTCCCAGTTCTCGAAGTCGATCCAGATTCCGAGGTTCAAATCGAGTTGCTTCCTGAGTGGCGACGCCATCAGAAACTCCGCGCCCTGGTCGTCGATCTCGTTGTCGCACAGTTCCAACGAATTCAGGCGGTGGAATCCCGCCGACTCAGCGATGACTTTGACGCCCGAGTTGCCGAAGCCGTTACGGTCGAGAACAAGCGTGTTCAGCCTGGGCAATGACGGCCAGCGGGCGAGTGCCTTCAGTCCCTTCGCGCTGATGTCGTTCTGGCGCAGATGGAGGCAGTGCAGTCGCGGTAGGTTGGACAATGCCGCCAGCGCGCGCATGCCGACATCGCCCAGGCGATTGCCGCCGAGGTCGAGCGACCACAGCCGTTTCCAGGCCAGTCCTTCACCAAGGGCTCGAAGGCCTGCGGGGCTGATCCGCGTGGCTTCGAGGTTCAAACGTTCCAGACGGCTGGCGAACCCCGATTGCGCCAGCAGGCTCAAGCCGTGGTCGCCGATAACGTTGAAGCCCAGGTCCAGGTTCTTCAATCGTTTGAGGTAGGGAGATGCTGTCAGGCAGCCGAGTTGCTCGCCGTCAAACTCGTTCCAGTAGTCGCTGCCTCGGTAGGGATTGCTGAGATTCAAATCCTCCAACTGCGTGAGGTAGGGGCATTGTCCCAGCGCCGCCAGGTCTTCAGCGATCACCTTGCACTCACTGAAATCAAGCGTGGTAACCCGTTGCAAGCAGGGGAGGCGGAACACCTCGGCGAACTCATTACCGTCGTCCTCGAAATGAACGCAGCGGATGGGTGCCAGCTGGAAGAGCCGTGTCGCGTGCTTCAAAAGTTTCCCACGCTTGACGGTGATCTCCTCGATAAACCCACGCTGGAACTTGTACTTGCAGCCGAGTCGCCGCAGCGGTTTGGCCCATTGCTTGCCATGCTGTGCGAGCAACGCCTGCTCGCGGTCGTACCGCTGCTCCCAGAGTTCGTCAGTCATCCCGTGCGGATCGGGTTTGGCACATTGCAAGCGAATGAACTCGCCGCGCGGATCGCCGCGTTCCTCCAGCCAGTCGGCATAGACCAGCCGCAGGTCGTCGTTGTCGGGGTCTTCGAGAATGGCTTGCAGAAAGGCGTCTTCTTGGCTCATGGGTATGTTCAAATCCGCGCCGTCCGAGCGTTGGCGGTACTTGGTCCACGAACAACAAAACACCAGCCAGGGGCCGCTTGCCCCTGGCTGGCGTTTCTTCCAATCAATCCGTGGGGGCGATACCGGTAGTATGCGGTCGCAACGCTTCTGCGAAGCGTCGCTAAGCGTGTTGGTTCGCTGACCGGCTTGGTTCAACTTCGCAGCATCTCCTCGATGGCTTCCGCTTCCACGATGGGCAGCGGGCGGTTTTCCGGGCCGGGCAGCCGTGTGCTTTCGATGTCGATGCCCATGCCCTTGTAGACCGTGGCGGCGATCTGGTCGGGGCTGACCGGCCGGTCTCTAGGCTCCGCGCCGTTCTTGTCCGAGGAGCCGATGACCATGCCGGGCTTCACCTTGCCGCCCGCGAACAGCACGCTCCAGACGCCCGGCCAGTGGTCCCGGCCGCCGCGATTGTTCAGCTGTGGGGTCCGGCCGAATTCGCCCATCGCCAGGACAAGCGTGTTTTCGAGCATGCCGCGCTGCTTCAGGTCTTCCAGCAGGGCCGTGTAGGCCAGGTCGAACATCGGGCAGAGCGTTTCCTTGTAGTCGTTCAGGTTGGTGTTCAGCCCGCCGCCGTCGGCATGGCAATCCCAGCAGATTTCGTTGAACACCGTATCGAACATGTTCACCGTCACCAGCTTCACGCCATGCTCCACCAGCCGGCGCGCCAGCAAGCAGGACTGGCCAAAGGTGTTCCGGCCATACCGGTTGCGCAGTTCGGGCTTCTCGGTGGTAATGTCGAACGCCTTCTTGGCCTTCTCGGCGAAGATCAGGCTGAATGCCTGGTCGTAGGCGTTGTCGCGCGAGCGGATGTCTTCCGTCGCCTCGAAGACTTTTTGCGCGTTGTCGATGGCGTCGAGCAGTTCCTTGCGGGTCTTCAGGCGGGCGGGATCGACGCCAGCCGGCGCTTGCAGGTCAGAGATCTGAAAGCCCTTCTCGGCGGCGTCGGCGCGGAGGAAGAACGGTTCGTGCTTGGCACCGAGGTAGCCCGCACCCTGGCCGTGGCTGACGTTGACGCCGGTATTGCCCACCGGGCCAGGCAGGATCACGAAGGGCGGCAGTCCGCCGGGCGTCCGGCCGCGCAGGTGCGACACCACCGAACCGTAGTGCGGATACTCCTGGCCGCCGCGGAACAGGTAGCCGGTCTGCATCATCTGATGGCCGGTCTCGTGGATCGGCGCTGCCTTGTGATAGACCGAGCGCACCAGCGAATACTTGTCGGCGTGCTTGGCCATCAGCGGGAAGTGCTCGCAGATGTCGAGGCCGGGCACGTTGGTCTTGGTCGGCTTGAACGGGCCGCGAATGGTATCCGGGGCGTTGGGCTTCAGGTCCCAGGTATCGAGCTGGCTGGGCGCGCCGATCAGGAAGAGCAGGATGCAGTTGATGTCGCCCGACTTGCCGCCGGCTGCTTGCAACTGGTTCAGATCGGCCAGCGACAGGCCGACGCCGCCGGCGCTGACCGCGCCAACGCGGAGAAAATCGCGGCGGCTCATGCCGTCACAGAACTGCGGGCCCTGATGGCTCTGGAGGGTCAGCATGGGACAGGCTCCCGGATAGGGGACTCGGTCGGGGAAGGCTGGTGGCAGAAATCACGCTCATGATACCCCTTGGAGGGAAGGCTGCAAACAGAAATTGGCCCAGCGCAGCGACCGGCCCTGAAGTCTGTCCAGCGCGGCGAGTTCATGACTAGCTGTCAGCTTTTAGCTGTCAGCGATCAGCTATTCCTGACTCTGGGGCGTGACGGCGGACTGCACGGAAGCCGGCAGCCCCTCCCCATAGCTGGGATAGCGCAGCGTCACATTCAATTCCTGGCGCAGCCGGCGATTGACCAACCGGCGGTTGGCCCGTTCGTGGCCCGGCAGCGGCGCGCCCGGCGCCGGTGCGACGAAGCGCGGCTCCGGAGCATGCAGCAACCGGGCCAGTGCCGTGTAGAAGTCGCGGCGGCGCACGGGGGCATCATCGCAGACGTTGTAGACCTGGCCCGGTTGGCCGCGCTGCTCGGCAGCCAGCACGGCGGCGGCACCGTCTTCGACGTGGATCAGGTTCAGCCATTTGTCCGCATCGCCGACGATGGGCTCGCCCGCCGCGATGGCCTGGCGACGCAGCAGGCGGCCTGGCCCGTAGATGCCCGCGAAGCGCAGGATGATGGAATTTGGCAAACGCTCGCGCAGTTGTTGCTCGGCGGCCAGCACGACCTGGCCCGAATCTTCCAGCGGTTCCGTGGCGGCGGTTTCGTCTACTTCCTCGCCATCGCACTGTCCGTAGACGCCCGTGCTGCTGATGTAGAGGAACCGTTCCGGCGACGGCAGGGCCGCGAGCACGTTTCGCAGCCCTTCCACGTAGACCTCGCGCATCGACCGGCCGGCGGCGCGGTCCAGGCCGACGGCGTGGCAGACGGTCTGCACCACCGGCAGTTGCTTCAGGCTGGCGGGGTCGAGCACGTCGCCGACGATGGGTTCGATGCCCTGCCGGCGCAGTTCCTCGGCGCGGGCAGGACTTCGGGTCGTGGCGAAGACGCGGTGTCCCTCGGCCAACCAGCGGGCAGCGACGCGGCTGCCGAGGTAGCCACAGCCGATGAGGAGCTTATCCATGATCGTTTCCAGGCGAGCGCGCCTTGGTTCGTAGTTCCGCCTTCAGGCGGCGAGCGACTCGACCGCCTGAAGGCGGAACTACGAACAGAATGGCCGATGAGTTGTTCGCGAGCGAGCCTCAGCGATAAAACGACTCCAGTTGCAGCATGTTGCCCTCGATCAGCTGGTCCATGAACGTCGGCAGACAGCCCGTGGGCATCAGCTTCTGCTGGCCGTTGACCTCTTCGAGCAGGAACAGGTCTTTCGTGCGCACGCCGCCTTCCTCCGGGTCGATGCCGATGTATTCCGTGATCTGCGTCACCCGTCGGCTGCCGTCGCGCAGGCGCGACAGCTGTACCACCAGGTCGATGGCGGAGGCGATCTGTCGGTGAATCGATTCGATGGGCAGCGCCGCCGCCATCTGCACCAGTACTTCGAGACGCAAGATCACATCCTCCGCGCTGTTGGCATGCACCGTGGTCATCGAGCCGTCATGGCCGGTGTTCATGGCCTGGAGCATGTCCAGGGCCTCCGCGCCGCGGCACTCGCCGACCACGATGCGATCCGGCCGCATGCGCAGCGAGTTCTTCACCAGGTCGCGGATGCTGTACGCGCCGGCCCCTTCCACGTTGGCCGCCTTGGTCTCCATGCGGACCACGTGCTCCTTCTTCAATTGCAACTCGGCCGTGTCCTCGATGGTGACGATGCGCTCCTTGTTCGGAATGAAATCGCTCAGGCAGTTGAGCAGCGTGGTCTTGCCGGTGCCGGTGCCGCCGGAAATGAGAATGTTCTTGCGCGCCAGCACGGCGGCCCGCAGAAACTCGGCGACGGTGCGCGTCAGCGAACCCTTGCTCACCAGATCGTCCACCGTCATCTTGCGGGCGGGAAACTTGCGGATCGTCAGGCACGGTCCGCTGACGGTCAGCGGCGGAATGACCGCGTTCACCCGGCTGCCGTCCGTCAGGCGAGCATCGACGAGCGGATGCGACTTGTCGATGCGCCGGCCGACGCGGGCGACGATGCGCTCAATGATGGCCAGCGTCACTTCGTCGGAGATGAAGCGCCGCCCGGAATTCTCCAGCACACCGTTCTTCTCGATGTAGATGTGATCGCGGTCCACGACCATGATCTCGGTGATGGTCGGTGTGCGCAGCAGGTCTTCGAGCGGCCCGTAGCCGAAGACCACGTCTTTGATCTCCTTCTTGACGACGCGCTGCGCCAGGTACTGCTTGAATTCGTCGTAGACCTGGCCGGCGGTCTTGTCCCACGCCGGCCAGAAGTTCTGCTCCACGCGCTCGATCTGCTTGGTGAGATCGACCAACTTCTTCAAGCCCAGCTGGTCGGCGACGTGCTCGGCCGTGCGTTTCAGTTCTTGCTCACGTTCGGGAACTGCCGTGACGAGCTTGCTCCAGTGATGGCCTTCCTGCCAGGCGTCGGGCTGCTTGTTGGGCGCGCTGGCCAGCATGCCGCCGAGTAGCTCGCCGCGCACGGCCATGCCGGCCACGTGCTGCGCCAACGCAGCTTGCCGGGGATCGAGCAACCCCTTGTGCTTGGCGATCTCGTCGATGTTGCGTTCGAGCGTCAGTAGTTGCTCATCGCTCTCCTGGCGCACGGAGTCGCCGGCCGGCGTCAGGTTCATGCGGTCGAGCAGTTCGAGGTGGACCTCTTGAATAATCCGCGACAGGTCGCGGTCGAGCGCCAGCCGGCGGGCCTCGCCGGAGATGGCCACCTGCTCGGGCAAGTCGAGCGTGAGCGTGAAGGGAAAGAGCTGGATGGTCTGGCCGCTGGCAAGGGGCGCCTGGTCGCCTTCGCGCAGTTGCCGGTCGCCGATCTGGCAGCCGTTGACGCCCAGCGCCGTCAGTTCCCAGACGCCGCCGCGCCGGGTCAGCACCACGGCTTCCTCGGCGATGTACGGGCTGTTCAGGACGATGTCGTTGTCGCCGCGCCGGCCGATGCGGACGCGGTTGGTCTTCACGTCCAGCACGAACCGGCTGTTTTCCAGGATGTTGTTGTACCAGATGCGCATCGTTTCAACCGCTTGCGGTTTAGCACGCCCTACTTCCGCGCGCTCGGCTTCAGCACCACCGCCACCACGCGCCGCTGGCTCTCCGGCCCGGCTTGCTGCGCGGCCAGCAACCGGCGCGTTTTGGCATCGGGCACGCGGTCGGGGCCTTGTAGCTGAATGGCCACCGTGATGACTTTGTTGTCGGTGTCGCGGCCGTCGCCCGGTTCGTCACCGGCTTTGCGGCCGATGCGCTCGCCCACGCTCAGCACGCGGAACGGGCCGACGTACTCAAACTCCGGGTCTTCCGGCGGGCGCTCGGGCAGCCCCGGTTCGGTCTTCAACTTGGCCCGGCCCGGCTTGCCGATCAGGAAGCCAACCTCGTCGCCGACCAGCAGCAGCCGGGGCACGAAGCCGACGCCTTCCAGCGAAATCGCCAGGGCCAGCTCGTCCTCGCGCGCTGCCAGGGCCGCAGTCGGCGGCGATGAATCGCGCCATAGCACCACGTCGCCCTTCATCAGGTCGCGGTGGGACGTACGGTCGAACAGCACCGCGCGGTGCTCCCACGGCACCGCCGTCTCCGCCAGCGAAGCCACGTCGCCGCTCACGGGCAGCTTCTTGAGCTTTTCCTCGTCGAAACGTTCGCCGGCCTTCACGTCCTCGCTGACGGCGACGAACGAGCGCGGCGAGGTCTTGACGGTCATTACGAACCAGTTCAGGCCGCCCGCCGCGACGCCCAGGAGGATCGGCACCAATAGTTTCATCAGGCTGGACATGGTTAGTCACTCGGTTAGCGACGCTTCGTCGAAGCGTCGGAAGCATCCGCCGGCATCCGAATTAAAATCAACAGCCGCCGGCCGTCTGGCTGTCCATCCGTGCGCAACCAAACATGGACCGCGTCGCCGGCGCGCCGACAGTACCACGGGCCAGCATCGGCCGGCTGGTCGGGGTACGGCTCCACGCTCCAGCCCTGCACTTGCCAGTGCCGCCACAACTCGGCCGGCGACAGCGCGGACGATACCAGCTCACACATCACTCGGCCAGTAGCCTCGCGCCGCTGACCGAGTAGCTCCAAGCCCTCGGCCAGTGGCAGCAGGTGGTCGCCGGTAGACGAAGTAGGCTCACTGGCGCTGCGCGGCGACAGTTCGAGCAATTGCCAGCGGGCATCGTGCCCGGGGAAGGCCAGTCGGGCGTGCAACACGCGCTCGGCGGGACCGTCGCCACTGGTGAACAGCGCGCCGCGTGCGTCGCCGAGTTTCACATCGTAGCGCTGCCGGCCTTCGCCCAGCGCTTGCGGTTTGGCCAGCACCTGGGCCAACTTCAGCAGCCGGCGTTCGAGGTCCGCTGCCTCGGCGGCGGGTGCGGGCGCATCCGGCGGTTGCCGCAGCCGTACCGGAATTTGCTCCACGCCCACCGGGCCGATTTCCAATCGAAAGGCCCGGTCGCCGAAACTCCAGACGCCATCGAACAATTGCAACGCGGGCGGAGGCGGAAACTCGGGCAGCCCTGCGGTATCGGCATCCACCGCCACAACGGGCGGCGGGCCGGACAGCAGCTCGCAATACGACAGCAGCGTCTGCCAGCCCAGCCAGAGCACGGCGGCGATCAGCAGCAGGCGGAGCACACGCGCCGGGATGCCCGGCGCGGCTTCCGATATTTCAGAATCTGGCATAACGTGCGATCTGGTCCTGGACCTGTCCGGCGAAGTTCTTGACGCGCTCCAGGTCTCCTTGCAGCGACTGCAACTGGGTGGTGATCGTCTTCAACTTGGTGATGGCATTCTTCAGTTCGTCGACGGACAGCGGCAGGCCGAGTTGTCGTTGAATCTCACGCGCGATCTGGCCTTCCAGCTGTCTGCGGGCCTCCGCGTCGATGTTCAACTGCTTGGGCGGCCGTTGTCCCCCCAAGCCGCCAGAGGCCAGGCTGGTGATGCCTTGCAGCACGCTAGGCAGCCGGCCGACGAGTTGCGCGCCCTTGCTGGCGTTGTTCCGCATCAGTTCCCAGAGTTTCAGAATTTTGGTAATTGGCGACGGCCCACTGCCCCCACCGCCCCCACCACCGAGCAGGCTGACGACCCCTCCTAGACCGCTGCTCTGAAGGATGTCCGCGATTGCGCCGGTGGGGTCCTTGGTCAAATCGTTGAGGATTTTGGTCAGATCTTCCGGTTTCAGGCCCAACTTGCCGTCGACCAGCATCTCGAGCAACGGCAGCACCTCCTGCAAGACGCGGTGAAACTCCTGAATGTCCCTGATCAAGTCCCCCAGGATCGACATCAGTTCCTGCAACGACTGCACCACGGGATAATTGCTGCCGTCCAGCATACTGAGTTTTTGGGCGATCTCGTCGGGGCTGAGCCCGCCCAGTATGAAGGCAGCCATCAGCGGATCGGCCCGCAACTGCTCCGCGCCGGGCCGCAAAATGCGGTGGTCCCAGGTACCGGCCAGCACCTGATGCCGGCTCTCGGCGGTGATGCCCGCGGGTGCGAGGACCGGGGCCATTCGTACCGACGAACTGCCCTGGCCGCTCACCGTTCCGCTTGTCGCGGAGGCGAAATCCGCCCCAGTCAGCGAAGGTTTGGAACCGGAAACGGCTGCTCGCTGCCGCCAGGCGTTGGCGCGCGCCTCGATGCTGGCGCTGGACTTGGCCAGTCCGACCTTGGCCAGCGAAGCGATGATGACCGCCACCGCCAGCAGGAACGGCAACGACAGCACCAGCTCCAGCGAGGCCAGGCCACGGCGTTGAGACGGTGAGATCAACATTGGTCTCTCACTGGCGATCCGTTCGTAGTTCCGCCTTCAGGCGGCGAGTCGCTCGCCGCCTGAAGGCGGAACTACGAACGGGATACTAATG
>JAEUIF010000521.1 GCA_016795185.1 Planctomycetia bacterium
TGGAAACTGGGGCCGGACGGCAAGTGGCAAACCGTGGTCGAACCCGTGAAGAAGCAGTGACATGCCCGACCTCATCACCGCCGCCTACGCCAAGCGCCGCATCAACCAGGACAGCTTCACGAGCGGCGAAGACGACACGATTGACGAACTCATCACCGCTGTCTCGAAAGCCATCCAGCGCTACTGCCGCCGCCAGTTCGACGCGCAGACGTTTGACCAGCTCCACGACGGCACCAACAGCTCCGTGCTGGCCCTGCGCGAGTTCCCGATCCTCAGCGTCGCTCGCGTGGCGTATGGCCCGGCCACGGTCCTCAACGTCACCAACACCAGCGCTGCCAACCAGCGCGCCACGGTGGCGGTCACCAGCACCGGCCTGGCGCTGGTGCGCGTGGCGTCCGGCGTCATCACGACCGACGCGCCGACCTTCGCGGCCAACGTCACGCTCGCGGCACTGGCCACCGCCGTCAACGCCCTGGGCAACGGCTGGTCCGCCAGCGTCGTCCCCGGTCACGAGGACCGTGCGTCCGCCGACCTGCGCGCCACCCAGGGCGCGTTCGATGCGAAGAACATCCACGCCGCGTTGCGCATGCACATCAACGAGCTGTCGCAGTACGAGGTCAACGCCGAGCGGGGCTGGCTGATTCGCGGCTACTCGGACCCCGACTTTGAGGACCAGGGGGCCGTCTGGCACGGCGGCTGGCACTACTACCGCATCATCTACACCGCCGGCTTTGCCACGGTCCCGGAGGATGTGCAGGAGGCCGCCGCCGAGTGGGTCGCCGCCCTCTTCTGGCAGACCAAGGACAACCCGGCCTCATATCCCGAACTACCGCCCACGCACGCGGCCTTGCTGCTGAACCCTTATCGCAAGCTGAGAATCTGATATGCCGAAGCCGAAGAAGCTCAAGCTGCCCAGGCCCAAGAAGCCAAAGAAGCCCAAGCTGCCGAAGATGGTGCAGGCCAAGCCGAACAAGAAGTTCAAGGAGTTCAAGCCCAAGCAACAGCCGCCAGCCGGAGCGGCCCCCGCGCCGGCATTGCGTCCCGCCAACAACACCATTGCCGTCATCGGCGGCAACAACGTCCAGTGCGGCCTGTTCGCCGATTTCCGGGGCGGGTCCGAAGCCAGCGAGGGCGACCAGGACTTGCGCTTCACGCACTATCTGACTTGCGATTCCACGGTAGATGTGCGCGACAACTATCCCAACGCGCCGAACACCACCCTCACCGTGGGCGGCACGCAGTTCAACATCGTCTTCGTGGAGTTGGTGCGCCGGGGCATCCCCGGCGCGTACAAGCGCGTGTTCCTGGACCGCAAACAACCGGCCTGGCCCACGAACTCGCTATGAGAGCGCCCAATACTGATTGCGTCATCTACTTCGCCGGCAACGCCCCGCCCGCCGACCCCGACGTTAGCAACGTGCGCGGCGGGCTGTACGACCACTTCCGCCAGGGCCTGGAAGTCTCCGAGAACCCGACGCACGCCCACCGCTACACCGCCACCCTCGATGTGCCGCTGGATACCGACCTCCGCGACGGCTACCCCGGCGCGGACGACTATCGCGTCTACGTCCCGGACCAGGACGGCCAGGGCTACCGGGTCGTCTTCGTCGAACGGATCAGGCATTTTCGCGGCCAGCACTTCAAGCGCGTCTATCTCGACAAGCTGCCGCTGACGGCCATTCAGTGCGGGACGTTCGGGCTGCCCAACACGCTGTATGCCACCATTCCCCTGGGCACCGGCTGCCCCTGCCTGGACGGCATCAGCATCCCCATCGTGTTCGATGGCCTGGATACGTGGTTCGGGGAAACCGAGGCGTGCGGCGCTTACTCGATCAGCTTCACGTTCCGAAAGTTCCCGCTCGCCAGCCCCTTCTGCCAGTCGTTCTCTTTGATGGTGGACTTCTCCGAACACGGCCCGCCCGTGGGGCCGGTGGACCCCACCAGCTGCGCGTGCAGCATCCCCGTCTGGGAGTATGGCGGCATCGGCTTCGAGGAACCGGGCGGCGAGTGCGTGGGAGGGATTGCCGTTGTCATCACCACCTGAACCGCTGCCCTGTCAGTGCGAGCGGCCCAACGCGGACTGCCAGCGTTCCGGCCACGCCATGATTGGCCGGCTGTGGGAACTCTGTCGCGGCGTCCACTGCACCAGGGAACAAAGCGAACGCTACCGCCAATGGTGGGACGGCCAGGCCCGACTGACTCCCTGCCAGCACCAGGGGCCGGCCACCGGAGACGTGCGGCCATGCGGTTCGTGCCCCGGCCGCGTGGCTTTGAAAGTCTTCTTCTGCCTGCACCCCGCACGGCCGGCGACCACCACGGCGCAGGAATGCAAATTATGTCCCTACTGGGCTGCCCTGAACTCACCGGCGAATGGATAATCCAACTATCGCCCCCTGTCAGACCCTAGTCCCACAGTAAGCACCCTCTTACCATGAAAGCCCTCACCATCCAGCAACCCTGGGCGTCTCTCATTGTCGCCGGGGCCAAGTGCCACGAGACGCGCTCGTGGTCCACCAGGCATCGCGGCCCGCTGTTGATCCACGCGGGCGCACGGTTTCCGGAACCCGCTCGTTTGCTCTGCCGCCGCGAGCCGTTCCTCAGTGCGTTAGACGGCCGGACTGCCGCCGAGCTGCCGCTGGGCGTCGTCATCGGCAGCGTCGAGATCGTCGAGTGCGTGCGCGTGGAAGACATCGTTCAGCTGGACGAACGCGAGGAGCGCTTCGGCGACTATCGCCCCGGCCGCTGGGCCTGGCTGCTGCGGCACCCCGTCGCGCTGCCGCATTTCGCGGTGCGGGGCATGCCGGCATTGTTCGACGTGGCCCTGCCGGAGACAGCGCAGGTATGAACGTCTCCCTCGACTGGCTGAAGCAGGCCGACTTGCCCCAGCTGCGCGCGCTGCGCGAAGTCTGCTGCGGCGTGCCCCGGGAGAAGTACGAATCCCTCTGGAAGTTCCTGCACGAACCGACGACGCTCGGCTTGACCGCATGCCATGCGGGCGGCCGGATCGTCGGCTACCTGCTCTGCGACGTCAGCTACCGCCGGCAAGCCGTGGCGCTCCAGGAATTCGGCGTGTTGCCCCGCTACCGTCGTCACGGCATCGCCCGCCGGCTGCTGCAAACCATCATCGCGAAGGTGCCCCACGACCTGGCCGTCGAAGCCCGGACGCACGAACGCGACGTGACCGCCCAGCTGTTCCTCAAAGCCAGCGGCTTCCTCTGCATCGGCATCGAAGGCGAGTCCCGCAACCTCTACCGCTTCCGTTACTACCATGAACCCCATCAAAAACCGGATCAAGTATCACAAGAAGGTCAGGGCCAAGGAGCTGATCCCCCACGAACTGAATCCAAGAACGCATAACGACGCGCAGCGGGAAGCCCTCCAGGCGCTCTACGAAGAGATCGGCTTCGCCCGGTCGCTGCTCGCCTACGAGACGCCCCAGGGCCTGAAGCTCATCGACGGCCACCTGCGCCGGAGCATGGACCCGGACATGGAAGTGGAAGTGGAAGTCCTGGACGTGACCGAGGAAGAAGCCCGCACGCTGCTGCTCTCCGTCGATCCGCTGGCAGCCCTCGCCGGCTACAGCACCGAGGCCCTGGACACGCTCCGGCAGACCGCCTCTTCATCATCCGATGCGCTGCAAAACCTCTGGAACTCCATCGCGCAGGCGGAGTCCGCAACCACCGAAACGCTCAGCCAGGCCAGGAAGCGCCACGCACCGCAGCCCGTCGAGCAGTTTATCGTCCTGATCGAATGTGACGATGAGAAGCACCAAGTATCGCTCCTGCGCCAGCTTCGCAAAGATGGACTGCGTTGCAAGGCGCTCATGAGCTAACCACCGCTTGCGGTTTAGCAGAAGCACATGCCCAAACGCCCCCAGAAACCCACCGACGCTTCCCGGCTGGCGAAGCTCCTCGAAGCCGCCTACCTGGAAGCCTACATCGCCATCAACCCGCAGCACAAAAAGCCGGAATGGGGCCTGATCGGACGCCACCTGTACGGCCGCGTGCTGAACGCCATCGCCGAACGCCTACTGGCCAGGGGAATCAAGCTCCCATGCAACTCGACATCACCCTCGAACACGCCACCATCGAAACACCACGAGTCGAGCAGGTCCGAGGACTCTTTGACATCGAGCCAGGAAAACACGACCAACTCCGCTGGTCCGTCGCTCTTCCGCTAGAGGACCAGCCGTGGCACGTCGGCCTGATCCACGGTCCCAGCGGCTGCGGCAAGTCCACCATCGCCCGCCGGCTCTGGCCCGCAGCGTACAGCGGCCCCCCAGCCGCCTGGCCGGCGGAAGAATCCATCCTGGACGCCTTCCCCGAGGGCATGTCTATCAAGGAAATCGTCGCGCTGCTCTCCAGCGTCGGCT
>JAEUIF010000451.1 GCA_016795185.1 Planctomycetia bacterium
ACCTACGCTGCTGGGGTCAGGCTGGAAAGCCTGACCTACGAGGTTGCGCGGGAATTGCTATTCCTTGTCTTTTTCTTTTTCCTTGGCCGCTTCCTTTTCCATCGCCTTGCCCTCGGCGGGCACCTTGCCTTCGGGCAGTTGCACCGGCGAGGCGCGGTAGAGCCACTCGGAAGGCGAGATGAACTTCACTTCCGCCTCCGGGTGGAAGCGGTCGCTCAGACGCTTGAAGTTCAGCTGGAGCGTTTTGCGACGGAGCAAGTTCTTGTCGTCCAGCGAATAGCCGTTCGACAGGCCGGACACGAAGATGCTGAAGCGGGTGGTGTCGGGCGCTTCGCCGAAGATGTCGTCCCAGACGGCGATGCCCGTCACCGGGCGCGGCGCGGAGTTCGGCTTCGTCACCGGGATCGGCTGCTTGGCGATGGTCACCGAGTTCTTGATGTCGAGGTAGCCGGTCGGGTCTTCGATGCGCTTGATCGCTTCCTCGGCCTTGGGCAGAATCTGGTCGCGGTGAATGGTGTTCTTGTCGAGCGTGACCAGTTCAAAGTTCGGAATAAAGTAGCGCGGCTCGCCCGTGTTATTGATGACCTGGTACCAGAGATACCAGACGACCTTCTTGCCGCGGCCGGGAATGTCCACCGTGATCAGGCGCGGGTCCTTGAAACGGAAATCCAGCACCCAGAGCTTTTCGCCGACGTCGATGTCCTGGACATTGGTCTGGCGCTTGGCGTCGCGCTCGTTGTACGGCCCCACGGTTTGCGCCATTGCCCAGGAATAGGCGGCGATCAGGGGCAACACGAGGAGGATCGCCAGGCGCCGTCGCGACATGACCGGTGCTCCTGAAAGTAGGGCGTTCGTGGCGAAGGCCGCCACCGGAAACGATAGGAACCGCGGCGCGGACCTTCCACGGAGTGGAGGATGCCGCACCGAAATCGACTATAGCCGTGGTTGTCGCCGAGGGTCAAGAGCGAACTAGTTCGCCGCTCGGCGCTTCGGAACTGTCGAAGCCAACCAGGAATACGCAAGTTAGCACGGCCGCGGTCGCGCAGGCCACGGCGAAAGTGGGTGTGAAAGCCTCATCCGCCCAGGCATGCACCTTGCCCACCAGGATATTGCCGATCAAGTTGCCGAGTCCCGTGGTGATGGCGAACAACCCCTGCACACTGGCGCGGATGTCGGCGGGGGCCTGGCGGTTGATGAAGACCTGCCCAGCTACCACGTAACAACCGATGCACAGGCCGTTCATGGTCAGCGAACCTGCCACCAAGAGCACCGGTTCGCCGATGGTCAACGCGCCCAACCCGAGGGTCCAGCCCACCAGGCCCACCAGCATCGTGGTGCGGTCACCCAGCCGTTCCATCAACCACGGCAGCACGGCCAGCACGATGATTTCGGTGCTTTGGGCGATGGTCAGTGTGCGGGCGAGCCAGGTATCCGGCACACCCTCGCGATTCAACAGTAGCGGGGTGAGCTGACTGGAAAAAGGAATGGTGGCCACGATGCCGAGCGTGATGGCCAGGTACACCGCGAACGAGCGGCGGCGCAGCAACTTCAGCGCGGCGAGTGGGGCCAGCCAGTGCGCGCCGCCCCGGCTGGGCGGCGTGTGCGGCAAGGTCAGCGAATAGAGGCCCAGGACGAAGGTCAGCGCCGCCGCCAGCCGGAACATGTCGGCCAGCCGGGCGTCGGGGTCCGACGGCCGCAGGCGCACGCGCAGCAATTCGAGCGCTGTGGGGTTGTCGAGCCAGCCGCTCAGCAACCAGACCGCGGCGACCCAGCCGACGGTGCCCCACATACGCACCGGCCCGAAGCCGGAGCCCGCGGCGGCCAGGTGGTGAAAGCAGAGGGACGTGCCCAACGTCAACACCGGGACCATCAGCAGCCAGAAGACAAGCGAGAGGGCAAAGACCGCCGGAAAGGTCGTCAAGTCGGCGAGCAACCAGAGCAGCACACTGGCCGCGAACGAGAAGACGGCCAGGCAACGTTCGGTCGCCACCCAGCGGTCGGCCAGTTGTCCAGCAAAACTGGTAGCCAGCAAACCGGCCAAGGATTGCGTCGCGCAGGCCAGCCCGATTTCCACCGGCGTGAACTGGAGTTCCTTGAGGTGGCGCGTGAACATGGGCAGCACCGCGCCGGCGGGGGCATATTGCAAGAACATCAGCAAGGACAACCGCCAGCGCAGCACCGACGGATCGTTCGCGGCAAGCACCGTCTGCCTCTTCCCTGGGGCCTGAAATCCTATTGTGATTGTAGGGATTTCGCCTGCGCCGCGATTGACACTAAACCAATGGCGGTGCCATTGCGCGTTGGTCGTCGTCGTTGCGGGCAAGACGTGTTACAGAAGCGGTCGGCTGGAGCAGATTGCAACTGTCTTTAACGGTCCGCACAGCGGACCCTACGAGACGCCGTAGGGTCCGCTGTGCGGACCAAGGCTCCGTACTACATCCGTGGACTAACTGCTCTGTACGCCGCACCCGCCACGCAGAAAGGACCCAACCGTGGTCACCGTTTCCCGCCGTTTCCTCTGGATCGCCGCACTCCTGGGAAGCCTGCTGATGTCTCCCGCAGTCCTTGCACAACAGAAACCACGCGCCCGAGCGCTGGGCGTGCCGTTCGATGGCACGCCGGGCGAACTGGACGCCATCACGGATGTGAAGGGCGTCGAGGTCGGCCACGTCACGCTGATTTCCGGTGAAGGCAAACTCGAAGTCGGCAAGGGGCCGGTGCGCACCGGCGTCACTGCTATTCTGCCGCGCGGCAAAGTCTCGGCCGACCCGGTGTTTGCCGGCTGGTTCTCGCTCAACGGCAACGGAGAGGTGACCGGCACCACCTGGATCGAGGAATCCGGTTTTCTCGAAGGGCCGATGATGATTACCAACACCCACAGCGTCGGCACGGTGCGCGACGCGACCATCGCCTGGCGGCTGAAACGCAATCTGATGAATCAGCCCTGGGCGCTGCCCGTGGTCGCCGAGACCTGGGACGGCTTCCTGAACGACAGCAATGGCTTTCACGTCAAGGACAAGCACGTCGTCGAGGCGCTGGAAGGCGCGAAGTCCGGCGCGGTGGCCGAGGGCAACGTCGGCGGCGGCACCGGCATGACCTGTTTCGAGTTCAAGGGCGGCATCGGCACCGCGTCGCGCCTGCTGACCAAGGAACAGGGCGGGTACACGGTCGGCGTACTGGTGCAGGCCAACTTCGGCGTGCGGCACCAGCTGCGGATCGCGGGCGTGCCGGTCGGCGAGGAGATCAAGGAGGGGACGTTTCGACCGAAAGAAATGGGCTCGATCATTGTCGTCGTCGCGACCGATGCCCCATTGCTGCCACATCAGTTGAAGCGTCTGGCCCGCCGGGTGTCGCTGGGGCTGGCGCGGGTCGGCAGCGTGGCGGGCAATGGCTCCGGCGACATCTTCGTGGCCTTTTCGACGGCCAACGCCGGCGCGGCGAAACCCGACAAGGAAGCGCAGCTGGCCATGTTACCCAACGACAAGATGACGCCGCTGTTCGAGGGCACGGTGCAGGCGACGGAAGAAGCCATCGTCAACGCGCTGATCGCCGCCGAGACCATGACCGGCCGCGATGGCAACAAGGCGGTGGCGCTGCCGCACGAACAACTGCGGGCAGTGTTGAAGAAGTACAACCGATTGGTGGAAAAGAAGTAGCCGGCGGTCCAACTCAAACCGGAGAACGATCATGTTCGTGCCACATCGCGCAGCTGAAATCGAACTGGATCGACGAGCGTTCTTGACGGTGGGGACGCTCGGCGCAGCCCTGATTACCACGCCGCCAGCGGCCCGGAGCCAGGAACCCAAGCCGCCCGCCGTGGACAAGTCCAAGCCCAGCAAGTTTCAGATCGCCTGCATGACGCTGCCCTACGCGGCGTTCTCGCTGGAACGGGCGCTGACCGGGTTGAATTCCGCGGGCTATCAGTACGTGGCCTGGGGCACGAGCCACGACGAACTGGGCAACGGCAAGCGCGTGCCCGTGCTGGCGGGCGATGCTCCGCCCGAAAAAGCCAAAGAGCTGGCGAAGAAATGCCGTGACCTGGGGCTGGAGCCACTGATGATGTTCGGCCCGTCGCCGGAGGGCGTCGAGGCGATGAAGCACCGTATCCGCCAAGCCGCCGCCGCCGGGGTGCCGCAAATCTTGACGATGGGCAGCACCAAGGGCAACGATGTGAAGCTCTGGGTCAAAAACTTCAAGGAATTGGGGCCGATCGCGCGCGATAGCGGAGTCTTGATCGTGGTCAAGCAGCACGGTGGCAACACCGGCACGGGCGCGGCCTGCGCCGAGATTACCCGCGAGGCCGGCGACGAGGGCGTCAAGGTCTGCTTCGATGCCGGCAACGTCATGGACTACCACAAGATCGACCCGCTGCCCGACATCAAGAAATGTGCCGATGAGGTGCGCAGCTTCGCCATCAAGGACCACCGCTTTTTCCCGAAGGATGAGGATTGCGGGCCGGGCTTGGGCGAGATCGACCATTACAAGCTGCTCGCGCCCGTCGCCTTCACGGGCCGCTCGCTGCCGTTGTGCTGCGAGAACATCTTCGCGCCGGTGCTGCCGCGGCCGAAGACGCCGGAAGGCATCGATGCGCTGGCCCGCCGCGCCCGCGAGTTTCTGGAACTGGTCGTCCAGGGACTCCAGGCGCCGTAAGCGCGCACGGCCGCGCGCGGCTTCGCAGCGGAATGCGAAGCCGCGCGCGGCGTGGATCATCAGACCGTCACGTCTTCATTCTTCAATTCACCGACCATCGACAGGTAGTAGACGTGCTTACGCGGCTCGATCAGCGCGCCGAGCCGGGGCGCGGACAGGAACATGCCGGCGGGCCGCACCGATTCGCGCCAGCCCATCATCTTGACGCTGTCGGACTGGCAATACAGGGCATGGTCGTAGCCCGCCTTCGGGTGGACCTTGCCGTCGTGAATATGCACGGTCGGGAAAAAGAGCTGCTTGGGATTGGCGCGGGGAAACTCGAACCCCATCGGGTGAATGTAGCGCGTGCCCTTCTTCAGCTTGAACACCGCGAAGCCCCAGTCCTTGTACTGCGGCAGTTTTTCCCAGACGTCGCTCGACAGCCGAAATCGCTCGTCGAGGCGGGCAAAATCCTTCACCGCCGGCACGAAGGAGGCTTCGTAGCTGCCCACGTCCACCACTTTCAAGGGCGGAGGCGGCATGGCTCCCGCGCCCCCGAACCCACCGAGACCGCCGAAGGCCGGCATGTTGAACCTCGGCTCCGGGAAGCCGTTGGCCATGTCGCTGAAGAATTTTGGATAGGTCTGGAAATTGAGAAACCGCACGGCATCGTCCTTGGCGTCCTTGGGCGTGGGGATCGGCAGGATCATGGCCAGGTCTTCCTTGGAGGAGACCAGCATGCTGTAGACGACGAATTGCTTGCCGTCCTTGGAATCGCGGGCATAGATTTTCGTATCCGCCACCTGCTGGACCGGACGCGAGAAGCAGCACATGGTTTGGTTCCTCGGCGCAATCGGATGTTCTGGCTCGATTGCTCGGAGGACGTTCGGATTGTCCGAACTTGCGCGACCGCAACGAACTTGTTACAAACGACGGAAGAAAGCAAGCCCGCTGCAAACGGAAACAGCCCGCCAGTCCCTGGCAGGCTGTTATCCGCGCCTCTTACGTTCACTTCTATTTCCGATTCGGGTCGGCCACGATCGGATCGACCGGGTCGCTTTGCAGTGCCTTCATGAAGAGCACCAAGTCTTTCTTCTCCTGATCCGTCAGTTTGAGCGGCAAGGGAATGATCGGCTTCTGGTCCTTGCCGAAAAGCTGGACCGCCGGCCCCTTGCTGTCCTTGTTCAGCAGGTATGCCTTCTCGGCGGCTTCGTCGCGCATGCGGATGTCGAGGAACTCGTTGGCGTTGCCGCCCTTGTCGTAGAAGTCCACGACTTTTTCCAGCGTCGCTTCGCTGCCGTCGTGCATGTACGGCCCCGTGCTGAGCAGGCCGCGCAGCGGCGGCGTCTTGAACGCGCCGATCAGCGCCGGGTTCTTGTGTCCCGTCGGCTGCGAGCCGAAGCGGCCCAAAGCGTCGGCCGGCAGCTGGCCTTTTACCACGCCGACGCCCAGGTTGTGGAACTGGTTGTCGGTGAAGTTGTCGCCGACATGGCAGCCATTGCACCGCGCCTTGTTGAAGAACAGGATGCGGCCGTTGTTGATCTGTGCTGCCAGGGCTGGCACTTTCGCCGCATCCTTGGCCGGGTCGAGGCCCAGGGCCTGCAAGGCGTTCTGGTCCTTGGCGTTGACGGCTGCGTTCAGAGCGGTTTCGTAGTCCTTGGCCGTGATTTCGAGCTTGGTGCTGCCCTCATCCAGTACGCGGTGCTTCATGGCAATGTCGGCGCGGTCGTGGATCGAGTTGCCGATCAGCACGGTGCGCTCGTAGGCGGCGATGGCCTTGGCAATGCTGTCGCGAGTCGGTTCCGTCCCGAAGGCTTCGAGGAAACGCTTCGAGTAGTCGCCCTTGGCGCGCACGCGCTGCACCAGCAGGTGCCAGGCATGGCCCTTGCCGTCGAACATCTCGACGGGGTTCTGCGGCGGCCCCTGGCACTGGTCTTCGAGCGACGACGCCCGGCCGTCCCAGAACTGGAGCAAGTTGTAAGCGGAGTTCAGCACGGTCGGGCCATTCATGCCGCCCAGCTGGCCCCCGATGCCCGTCGCCGTCTTGGTGGGCGTGGTGTAGCCGGTTTTGGGATCGTGGCAACTGGCGCACGACACTGAACCATCCGAGCACAGCACACCATCGAAGAACAGCTGCTTGCCGAGCAACCACTTCTGATAGGTCATCGGGTTTTCGGGGGGCACCGGCGGCGCCTGCGTCAGCCCCAGCGGCACCTTGATCTTCACCACCTTGCGGACCACTTCCTTGCCGGTGGCCGGATCGACCGCCTTCTCCTCAAACTCGTTCCAGAAGCCCGTCAACTTGCTCCATTCGGGCACGAATGGGCTGCCGACCACGAACTGAATCGGCTTCTGATCCTTGAACGGCAGCATGGCCTTCTCGTTCGGCACCTGCCATTCGAGGGCCGTCAGGTCTTTTTCCTTGGCGGTTTGCGACAGGCCCGTGGAAAACCCGGCGCTCACGATGCACGACGCGAGGGCAGGTAGGAGCAGACGACGACAACGGACGGTGGGAAACATAAACTACCTCGGTAGGCTCAGGCACCTCTCAATAGCTATTATTAATCGAGAATCATTCTCGAATCGTCAAGGGCGAATCAGTCGTTCACGGCATTTCAATTGCTCCATTCCGGTGGACGGCTGGGAAATACAGCCCGTCGGGGCGAACGAACTCCTGGTATTTTCCTTGCTTTGGCTCTGCCCCAAATGATAATGATTATCAAATAGGACTTCATACTTCGATCTGGTGTGTAAACTCTGACGTTTGGAGGAACGGTCAATGACTGGCTCACGCTCTCCCGTGATGCGCTGGCTGCCCTGGGTCGCCGGCTGCGGTCTGCTCCTCTGGTTCGTCGGTCCCTCGCTGACCCAATCCAAGGACAAGGACGCACCGAGGAAGGACCCTCCGTCCATTGGCAAGACCAGCTACGACCAGATCAGCCCGGTAATTCTGGGCGAAAAGACGTTCGAGAAGATGATGGCCGAAGACAAGGCCAACAAAGCGGGCGTGATGGCGAAGCACTCCAAGTTGATGGAGGAACGCTATGACCTGTCCGTCAAGGTAGACAAGAACGTGACGATGTCGCGCGGCAAGCCGATCCCCGTAGGCCCGACCGCGAAACTCGCTAGTGGCGTGACCTGGGAAAAGCTGGCGGCGCTGTCACCCGAAGAGGTGAAGGCCAAGGACTTGTTCCCGAAGGGCTATCTGCCGTTGCCGCACCCCAATCACGACGCCGGCGGCATGCTCTTTTCGCAACGACAGGTCAAGGAAACGGAGCGACTGGCCCGCTTCGACCTCGACTTCGACATCCCGGACCACTTCCTGCCCGAGTTTCCGCCGCCCATCTTCCTGACGACCCGGCCCGACCTGGGCGACGTCTCGCAGGGCAAATTGGTGGACATCAGCAACTTCCAGCAACTCTTCCAGGGCATCTTGAACTCGAAAGACCTCGAAGGCTTTCGCCTGCTGGTGACGCAGTTCCCCCAGCAGCAGTTCAATGCCACCGCCGATCGCAAGGTCGAGAAACCCAGCCTGGGTGTAGCCTGCTTCGATTGCCATCTGAACGGCCATACCTCGGCCGCCACCCACTTGCTGGGCGATATCCGTCCGCAAGCGAATCGCATCCGCATCGACACGCCGACCCTGCGCGGCGTGAACATCCAGCGGCTCTTCGGCTCCAAGCGCGCCCTGAAGACCATCGAGGATTTCACCGAGTTCGAGCAACGCGCCGCCTACTTCGACGGCGACCCGGTCAGCGCTACGATCAAGGGCGTCAACCCGCTGGAACGTGGCAGCCAGGTGCATTTCATGGCGGAAATGCAGAACCTGCTCGACTTCCCACCCGCCCCGAACCTGGGTCTGGACGGCAAGCTGAATCCGAAGAAGTTCAAGCCGGATGCGCCGGAAATGCTGGGGCAGAAGCTGTTCTTCGGCAAGGCGCGCTGCGCCGAGTGCCATCCGGCCCCGTATTACACGGACAACCTGATGCACAACCTGCAAGCCGAACGCTTCTACGATCCCCGCATGATTAACGGCATGCTGGCCGGACACGATGGGCCGATCAAGACGTTTCCGCTGCGGGGCATCAAGGACAGCCCGCCCTACCTGCACGACGGCCGACTGCTGACCCTGGAAGACACCGTGGAATTCTTCAACCTGATCCTGGAAACCCAGCTGACGGGTGAGGAAAAGAAGCAGCTGGTGGCGTTCATGCGGCAACTGTAGACCTAACTGCAATTTGGCGTCAGCCCGCTGTTGGCGCGAGAAAACAGCGGGCTGACGCCCGCCGCTCGCCTGCCCGCTACAGGTCGGCTGTTTACTGTCCGCTATTTCTGTTTCTGCCGCACGCGCGCCAGCAGCGCTTCCTTCACTTCCTCGGGCACGAAGCGTTCGAGCGCGCCGCCAAAGACCGCGACTTGCCGGATCAATGAACTGGAGATGTGCGAGAGATCTTCTTTCGCCATCAGGAAGACCGTTTCGATCTCGGGATCGAGATTGCGATTCGTCAGCGACATGCTGAACTCGTATTCCATGTCGCTCAGGGTGCGCAGGCCGCGGAACATGACGCGCGCGCCGACCTCGCGGACGAACTGCACGGCCAGTCCGGTGAAAGGCCGCACTTCGACGTTGCCGAGCGGCGCGGCCAGCCGACGCACCAGTTCGACACGCTCCTCCAGGCTAAAGTACGTGGTCTTCTCCGGATTGATGCCGACGCCGACGACGAAGCGGTCGTAGAGTCGGCTGCCGCGCCGGATCACGTCGATATGGCCGAAATGGACCGGGTCAAAGACGCCGGTGTAGACGGCCGCGCGAGGGCTGGGGTCGCTCATGAGGTTGACTCTCCCTTGGACTTTTTCTTGCAGTCGCCGTCCGGTTTGGAGTGGTCGTGTTCGTACGCGCCGCGCTTCTGGGCCTTGGTCAGCTTGCGCGGTTTGTTGGGCGTTTGCTTTTCGAGGACCAGGGTCAACCGCTGCCACCAGGGCAAGTATTGCAGGAAGAGCACGCTCATCACAAGGGCGGACGCCACGCAAGTCATCACATAGTAGCCGTAGCCGGCCGCCATGCCGATGGAGGCCGTGGTCCAGAGCGATGCCGCGGTGGTCAGCCCTTTGACGCGGAAGCGGTCGCGCATGATGACACCCGCGCCAATAAAGCCGATGCCGCTGACGACCTGGGCGGCGATACGTGTCTGATCGCCACCGACGGCCTGGCCGTGATAGACCGACACCAGGCTGAACAGACACGAACCGAGGGCCACGGTCGCATGGGTGCGCGCGCCGGCGGGATGCCCGGTCAACTCGCGGTCCAGGCCGATCAGGCCACCGAGAAAACCAGCCAGGCCCAGGCGAAGGGAGATCAGCAGTTCGGTGTTCCAGTCCATGCGCGTACCTCGCAGGCGGCAGGATAGTCGGTCCAGCGCAGCGTGCTGCAATTCGCGCGCCACGATAGATGATCGTCACGGCGCAGTCCCGGAGCAATCACTTCCGGATCAACACGGCGGCGAGTTCGTCCTCGTAAACCTGCTCGAATTTTCCGGAGCGGCGCAACAATTCGTGGAGCGGCGTGGCCCGCTCCACGAGCACTAGTCGCGCGTCACGGAGTTCGGGGTCGTTTTCCCATCCCGGCTGGCCCGACCAGTTCCCCATATGCCTCAGGATCCGGTCCTGGCCATGCACCGTGGTGCGCCAGTCCAGGGCGACGGGCAACCGCCGGTTGCGCCACATCCAGTAACCGCCCCAGGTGACCGAATGGGCCGCGGGACCGGGATATTCTTGCTGATCGATGAAGGCGAGGGCCCTGTCCGGAAAATTTCGCGCGACGCTCTCTTCCAGGCGCGCATTCGAGAGGGTCGCCCTGCTGGCCGCCGCCAGCAGGCCACAGGCAGCCGTCGCGACGCCCAGCCAGCGCGGCCAACCCAGGGACAATCGAATGGTCAGCTCGTCCGGTACTGCATCGGCTAAGACCACCAGCGAGGCCACGGTCACGAACCAGACATCCCGGCTCGACCGAAACGAGAAGTAGAGCCCCGCCAGCCAAAGCAGCAGCAGGAAGCAGCGGACGCGCCGTTTCCAGCCAAGCGCCGCTGCGGCGGCCAGCGTCAGCCCCAGCACGAGCCAGTCCGGCAGCGTGCGAAAGCCCATGGCCCGCAACTCGAACAGCATGTCCCAGAACCGTACCTGATGCACCAGGTCCCAGACCGCCTCGTATGTGTGGTAGTGGTAGGGTGAGAAGAAGGTGGCGGCGAAGCAGAGTACGGCAGTCGCGCACAGCGGCGTGAACGGAATCGCCTCGTCAACTTCCAAAAACGACGGGAGGCGCGGGAAGCGCGCCGCCGCCGATTCGACCAGCGCCAGGCCGAGCACCACCAGGCCGTTGACGAACTGGATATGACAGGCCGTCCACACGACGTACAGCGGCGGCAGCAGGCACAATAGGTACAGCGCACGGCGTCGGCCGGCCGTGAGCAAGATGTCGAGTTGAACAATGAAGAACAGAATTGACAGGAGCCATGGGCGTGGCCCGCCCAGGCGGGAGATCGCCAGGTGTCCGACCAGGACCAGGGTCAGGATGACCAGCGGAGCGGGGCGCACGCGGAGCAGCAAGCCGCACAGGGCGACCACGATCAGCAGCCAAACCGCGGTCACGAACATGACCACGCCGGCCAAGCCGAAGGCGGCGTAACTCCAGTACATCAGCAGGTCGCTGAGCCAGCTGTACGAAACCCAGAGCCGATCCGCTCCGTAACTGGAGAATGGATCAGTTTGCGGCACGGCACGCTGCTCGACAATCCACTCGCCGATGCGCAAATGCCACCAGACGTCCGGATCGTAAAAGAGGCTCTCTGCGCCGACAATCCCTTGCAAGCCTGTCAGGACCAGCAAGCCGACCAACAGAACGGTAAAGGTGTTCCGGTTCAATCGATTCATGAGGTTGCTCTCGTATCCGCGACTGTTGCCGCCAGCAATACGGCCGGTACGCCAATGTCCACGGTATGCACCAGGCCAGTCCATTCCCGGGCGTTGGCCGCCGCGAAGCCCTGCTTCGGCGCGACGAAGGTTGCGGTATGGCTCGCGCGCACCGTCGCGCCGAGCGGTTGGCCCGTGTCGCAGTCCAGGCCGGAAGGCAAGTCGACCGCGAAGACGCGCACGCCGCTGGCATTGATGGCCGCGATGACTTGATCGAAAGGACTGCGCACTGGGCCGGTCAGCCCGGTGCCGAACAGAGCATCGACGATCCACGCTGAGCGAGACAGTTCATCGCGCAATTCGGTTTCCTTGACCGTGCCATGCACCGTTAACGGCAGACCAGCGCGGTCCACGCTGCGAAAGTGCATAGCGGCATCGCCCGTCAAGTCCTCCGGCCGCGCGAACAGCCGCAAGTCGACCGCCGCGCCACGATTGGCCAGGTGCCGGGCCATCACAAAACCGTCACCGCCGTTATTGCCCTTACCGCAGCAAATCGACACCGGGCCAGGCACGCCCAGCGATAGCAGCACCTCGGCCGCGCCTCGTCCAGCGTTCTCCATCAGCACGACGCCCGGCATGCCAAAGTCGTCGCTGGCGCGCCGGTCGATGCCACGGACCTGTTCACGAGTAAGGAGCATAGCACTCCAGGTGCTGAAGTTGCCAGGACGACGTCAGGGAGCCAGTGCCGGGCCCTGCGGCAGGTCTTCCTTCACCGCCACGCCGCTGGTCTGCAATTCGCGCATGCGATTTGCCAGGGCCGCGATCCGGCGGGCGGCGTCGGCAATCGGTACGCCGCGCCCATGAATGTTTGAAATGAGGTTGCGCTGGGCGTCGGTATGGCCGAGCCGAGGCCGATAGGCGAGGTAAGCCGACAGGCTTTCCGCGGTCGCCAGTCCGGGACGTTCGCCGATCAGCAGCACGACGACGGCAGGGTCGAGCGCTTCGCCAATGTCGTTCAGTACGCCGACCCGGCAATAGCGCACCGCGAAAGGACGCCCGAAGGTCCATTGGTTTGCCTGCGCTTCCCGTTCCAGCGCGGGGAGCAACAAGGGTGCCTGCTTGACCACTGCCGCCACGGACAGGCCATCGCCGATGACGACTTGCAGGTCCGAGCCGCTCGCGCACTGTGTCGTCAAGACAGTGCGGGCCGCCTCGTCGAGCCGACGGCCCAGGTCGGGCCGCATCAGGAATTCACTCTTGGTGCGTGCCTGAGTCTGCACTTCGAACAACCGCCAGCGTTCGACGAACGCACGGTCGAAAGCGCTGTCGAGCTTGACCTCCGCATGCACGGCATCGATCGCCGCGGGGTGGTCGCGGCGCAACTCGAGTTGCGTCGCGGTGCGATAGGAAGCGCCGGCGCGGCCTGCCAGGATGCGCGCCGGGGTGCGCGCCCGGATGGCGGTCAACGCCAAAGAGAGGGGCTCCAGTCCATCAGCGGCAGATACCGGGGAATCGCTCATCGTCCATCTCGCTCAACGAAGGCCAACAGTATCATGGGACCGGCTGGCGGAAATAGTGGCGTACACCGCCAAACCACAAGCCGAGCAAGACCACGATCATAACCGCTACCACCCAGAGGGCAATTTCATTGGGCGGTTGCATGCCGATGACGATCAAGCCGACGCAGCCCAGCACGCAAACGATGGCGAGGGGCGGATACCACCAGCCGCTGCCGCCCCACTGTGCGCGCCCGGACCAGTGCGCGTACTTGAATAGGCCGATGGCCGTCGGCAGCACATAGGCGATGTACAGAAAGATGGCGCAGACCGAAGCAATGGCCGTGTACGGGATGCTGACGGCGAATGCGCACACCACGGTGGCCACGCTCCAGATGGCAACCGAAGGCGTGTGGTGCGTGCCAATGCGCTTGAGCGCGCCCGAGAATGGCAAGCCACGGTCGCGGGCCAGGGCATACGCCAGTCGCGAACTGGCGGTCAACGTAGCCAGACCGCAAATGTACTGTGCCAGCCCGATGCCGATATAGAAAAACAATCGCAGCGGCTGTGGCACCACTGCCCGCAGGATGTGAAAGAAACTGGCGTCACCTCGGGCCGCCGCCTCGTCCATATCGGGAGCGGCCAGGACGATGGCCGCCAGCATGATCCAGCCGGCCAGACCGGAAATCAATACCGCCCGGACGATGCCTCTGGGGACGTTGCGTTCCGGATTGGTGGTTTCCTCAGCCGTCTGCGCCGCCGCGTCGAAACCGGTGATCGTGAAGGCCGGCAGCAACAGTCCCAGCGCGAAGAGCCAGGCGACGCTGGCGGTCGGCGGCCAGACGTTGCCGCCCGCCGGTCCGCTATAGTTGCTGACGGTAACCAATCGGGACAGGTCGAAGTGCGACCCAGCGAGCACTGGAAAAACGAGCAAGGCGACAGTCAACAGTCCGGACACGGCGATGATGAGTCCGCCGCTGAATGAAGTCAGCCAGCTGGTGAGCCGCATGCCCCAGTGATTGATGAGCGCCTGCGACAGCGTCATCGCGACCACGATCGCGGACAGGATCGTGGGATGAACCAGGCCCGGCTCCCAGCCGCCCACACGACTGGACGCGCCGACCACAAACTGGCACACCCCAACGTTAATGGCGGCCTGCACGGTGGCTAAACCCGCCAGATTGAAACAACCAGCCACCCAACCGCAGCCATTGTTGCCGAGCTGGGCCGCCCACTGGTAGGGGCCGCCGGCGAACGGGAAGGCCGACGCGATGCGCGCCATGGTCAGGGCCACGGTGAGCGAGAACAGGCAGCACAAGGGCCAGCCCAGGCCGATGGCAGCGCCGCCAACACTGCAAAACCCAATGTGAAACGAAGCGATACCGCCCGCCAGAATGCAAATGGTGGACATGGCGATGGCGAAGTTGGCGAACGGGCTCATCACCCGTTCCAACTTCGGTTCGTCCGTAGCGGCTCGCTCGGCCTGGTCGCGGAGCACTTGCGGTGACAACACTTTGCTCATCGGGCGATCTCCATGTCTTCGAGAATCGGAACCACGCGCTCGAGCAACCGTTGCTGCGGCGGCGCGGTGTTGAGTGCGAGTTGTCCGTTTTGAAAGATGCCGCGTTCTTCCAGCCACGCCGCGAACTCGGGCGCCGGCCGCAGGCCGAAAAGTTGCCGCACGCCCGCCGCATCGTGAAAGCTGGTCGATTGGTAGTTGAGCATGACATCGTCGGCGCAGGCGACACCCATGAAATAGTTGCAGCCCGCCGCCGCCAGCAGCATCAGCAGGTTGTCGGCAGAGTTCTGGTCGGCGTTGGCGTGGTTGGTGTAGCAGACGTCGCAACCCATCGGCAAACCGAGCAGCTTGCCCATGAAGTGGTCTTCCAGGCCGGCGCGGATGATCTGCCGTTCGTCGAACAGGTATTCCGGCCCGATAAAGCCGACCACGCTGTTCACCAGGAACGGGTCGAGCGCGCGGGCCACTCCGTACGCACGGGCCTCGAGCGTGAGCTGATCGACGCCGTGATGGGCATCGGCTGAGAGGGCACTACCCTGGCCGGTTTCGAGGTACATCACCTGGTCGCCGACCCAGGCCACGTCGCGCTGGCGGTGCGACTCCAGGACGCGCTCGCGCCCTTCCCGCAGGGTCGCCAGGCTGATGCCGAAGCTTGCGTTGGCCGCCTGCGTGCCCGCCACCGACTGGAACAGTAGATCGACCGGCACGCCGCGTTCCAGGCAGCCGAGCTGCGTCGTGATATGCGACAGGCAGCAGGCCTGCGTGGGCGCGCCGCTGGCCTCGATGAGTCGATCCAGGCCGCGCAGCACCGCACCCACGGTATCGACCGATTCCGTGGCCGGGTTAACGCCAATCACTGCATCACCGCAGCCGAACAACAGGCCATCCACCGCCGCGAGCAGGATGCCGCCGAGGTCGTCCGAGGGATGGTTGGGCTGATTACGAATGCCCAGCACGCCGCGCTGGCCCATCGTATTCCGGCAGCGCGTGACGTTGCGAATCTTGCTCGCCGCCAGCACCAGGTCCTTGTTGCTCATCAACTTGGCGACGGCGGCAGCCATCTCGGGCAGGATCGCCTGGCGCAACGCGCGCAGTTCGATTTCGCCGGTGGCATCGTCGAGCAGGTATTCCCGAAACTCTCCGACCGTGAGGCTCCGGATGCGACGAAACGTCTCCTGGTCCTGGCTATCCCACAGCAACCGGGTGACTTCATCCTGTTCGCCGTCGATCAGTGGTTGCGCTGCGATTTCGGAAAGTCGAACATCCGCCAGGACCAATTTGGCGGCAACGCGCTCGCGGTCAGTGCGCGCCGCGATGCCCGCCAGGCGGTCGCCGGACTTCTCCTCGTTGGCCTTGGCGAAAACTTCGCGCAGGTCGGCGAAGACGTAGCGTTCGTCACGCAAGATGGTGGTATACGGCATCGGGCGGCACCGCCATTGAAATTGGTTCGCTGTCGTTAGTTCGCCAGACTTCGCCGAAGCGTTTCGCGTCAACGCTTCGGCGAAGTCTGGCGAACGAAAATGAGTCTTGAATACCGCGACACGGGCTCGACCGACACACACTTAACGCTGCTGCCAATGAGTCACTCGCGACTGTTCAAGATGTACCGAGCAGGACCGCCTTGTACCGGGGCGGTACATCCTCCCACGCCGCATTGTAGGTCGCCTCCAGCGGCACCCGGACATAGTGCTCCGCGGTGAGAAACAGCGGCATCTCCGGCAGCGGTTCACCCACGGCGAAGTGCATGACAAACGCATTGATGGACGGGCCGCAACTGTAGGCCACCGTCGTCAAGCGACGCTCCGCACTGAGTACGTATTCGTCAGCACCGATTTCATTGAGGATCGCGCCATGAATTCCCTGGGGATCGCGCGGCCCTGGTGAATGCACGTCCACGAGCAGCAAGTGAATGCCGTTATCCAGCGCGGCTACGGCTTTGTCGAGCAAGGCGCGCACCGCATGGCGGCTGGACTTGTTGCCCGCCGACAGCACCTCGATCATCGCGACGATGCGATCATTGCTGGCATGGCGAATGACGACGGTTCGCTGCATTCTTGCGTAGGAATCGCGCGCGATCGTCGCTCGCGCATGAACGATGGGCGGCGATTCGGTCAAGGTAGCGGTTCCGGCCAATGGAGCGTCAGTCGCGGGCGGTGCGCTGGCCGCCTGAAGCGTCAACACATCAGGCGCGCCCAGATCGCCGCCGATCTGCTCCGCCATCACGTAGTAATCCGGTGGCAAGGGACAGCGCATCAAGGCACGCTTGATTTCCAGCACCCACGAGTAATGAAAATCGTGGAAGGTGCCGTCGCTCACCTGCGTCCAATCGTGAACCGGCATTGCTGCGGACCCTGCGGACAGTTTCATGGCGTCATTCCGCGCAAAATACCACGAATCGACACGGTTCGCCATTGGGAGTATCGACCGCGGAGGTTCCGGGCCAGTTCGACGGGAGCGGTTCGGCCCTGCTGGGCCATGAACTCGTAATATGCGGTCCAGGCGGCGACTTCCGGGGCCGCACCGTTGACGAGTTTGATCTACGTCTTCAGCTATCGAACTTGCGAAAGCGCGGTTCGGATCGCTTCTTGCTCTTGCGTCGCATGGCTCACCTCCCGGGTCTGATGAATCCAGACGAGAGCCGGAAGGTTTGCAACCCCTAGGCTGGCTACAACCAGCCGGGGGCGTTCATCTCTGGAAGCAACTCTATAGCTAAAGCCTTTGTCGGGTCTGTCTGCCTGAAAACGGAAAAGTCCCAACCCGTTACCGGATCAGGACTCTCCGCTTCAATCGGGGCGACTGGCGATTGACATTTCCTAACGACTCAACTGGCCAGATGCTGCTTTGTCGCATCTGCGCGCAAGCCCACGAATTTACGGCGGATTGCTTCTACGGCGTGGGCTCTCCATGAGCCGCCTTCGCACCGCAATCTGCCGATGAGCATCAGGCCAGACTCTCCCGCCGGATACATCCTTGTACCGGTCGCGGAGGTTTTACCCATGACGGGTAAGCTCGTTATCTCCACCCGCTTCAGCCGCGACATGCGGCGGCAGGATAGCAGCGCTGACCAGGAGCGGGACGTCCGGGCTGTGCTGGCGCGGACGGGCATTGACACCAGCGGCGCCGTCGTCGTCGCGGACGAAGCGGAATCAGGCACCAAGGCCGACCGCGAGAAATTCGAGTTGCTCAAGGCGATGGTCGGCCGGGATGAAGTGGGCATCCTGGCCGTCGATGACCAGTCGCGCCTCAGTCGCGCCGATAACGTGTTCGGCTTCATTCAGGACCCGGTCTACCACGGCGGGCGGTTGATTTCTACCGGCGAGGGGATCGACACGGTGCAGAAAGGCTGAGAGCTGCGCGTTCAGGTGATGGGGCTGCACAACAGCCACACCATCCGTGAACTGGGCCACCGTGTCCGCCGCGGCCAGGAAGGCCGGGTGCGCGTTGACGGCAGCGCCGGCGACTTCCCCCACGGTTACGAATCCCACTACCTCGACGCGAACTCGCAGGCGCAGCGGGCGGCTCGCGGTCCCAAGCCCAAGAAGGGCGTGCGCATCTGCGAAGCCGAGGC
>JAEUIF010000452.1 GCA_016795185.1 Planctomycetia bacterium
CGGACGACCAGAGTCGTCCGGCGGCCGACGGCTTTCGTGCATCTGGCGAACTGTTGCGGTATACTCATTTTCGGTCCCTCACGCCGCGCCGAGGTCACGCCGTTCATGGGCCAAGCCGCGCCAGACCCACCCGAAACGCTGCGCCTGCTCGACGACGTGCGCGCCGGCGACCGGAGCGCCCTGGATCGGCTGCTGGCCGAGCACCGGCAGTTCCTGCGCTGGTTCGTCGAGTTGCGTCTCGACCCACATATCCGCGCCCGCGTCGATGCCTCGGACGTGGTGCAGGAAGCGCAGCTCGAAGCGGTGAGGCGCGTGGACAACTATCTCGAACGGCCGGCGCTGCCGTTTCGGCTCTGGCTGCGACAGATCGCCTTCGACCGCTTGCTGATGGCCCGCCGACAGCACGTGGAAGCCGACCGCCGCGCCGTCACGCGCGAAGCGCCGCTGCCCGATGGTTCGTCCATCGCGCTGGGACAGCAGGTGCTGGCGGGCGGGCCGACTCCGAGCCAGCACCTGGCCCGCGATGAAATGGCGGAGCGCGTGCGCCGGGCCGTCGCGGAATTGCCCGAAGCCGACCGCGAAATCCTGCTGATGCGGAACTTCGAGGGGCTGACCAACCTGGAAGCCGCGCAGTTGCTCGCACTCGATCCGGCGACCGCCAGTAAGCGCTATGGCCGGGCCTTGCTGCGGCTGCGTCAGTTGCTGTCGGACGACGGATTGACGGGAGGCGGCGCATGAAGCCCACCAGCGCTGTCGACGAGGATGCCCTGGCCGAACTGATTGGCCGCGTGGCCGATGAGTTCACCGAGCGCACGCAGCGCGGCGAACACCCCGACATCGAAGAGTACGCCCGCCTGCATCCGGACGCCGCCGAAGTACTGCGGCAGGTACTGCCGGCGCTGCGCGTGCTGGGCGATGCCGCTCCGGCACCGGCCGCGCCGCCGCACCTGGGCGACTATCGCTTGCTTCGCGAGGTCGGGCGGGGCGGCATGGGCATCGTCTACGAAGCCGAGCAGATTTCCCTACAGCGGCGCGTGGCCCTCAAGGTGTTGCCCCTTAGCCCTGGACTGGACGCGTTGCGCCTCGCCCGCTTTGAACGTGAAGCCCGCACCGCCGCCCTGCTGCATCACACCAACATTGTGCCGGTTTTCGACGTGGGGCACGAACAGGGCGTGCATTACTACGCCATGCAGTTCATCGAGGGCCAAAGCCTCGACCACTGGCTGAACGCAATGCAGCAACGGGCGACGGCGGCCCCGCACGCGGTCCAGGAAGACACGGCCCGGGAACTGCCCGCGCCGCTCACCGAAGCGGCGAAGCACGCGACACGAACAACCTGTCCGCCGTACTTCCTCGCGGTTGCCCGGCTCGCCGGCCAGGCAGCCGACGCGCTCGAACACGCGCACCAGCGCGGCATCATTCACCGCGATATCAAGCCTTCCAACCTGTTGCTCGACCGGCGCGGTCAACTCTGGATCGCGGACTTCGGCCTGGTGAAATGCCTGGAAGAAGCCGACAGCAACCTGACCCGCACGGGCGACGTGCTGGGCACCGCACGCTACATGAGTCCGGAGCAGGCGCTGGGCAAGCGCGGTGCGCTCGATGGCCGCAGCGACGTCTATTCGCTCGGCGTAACGCTCTACGAACTGCTGACGCTGCACCGCGCGTTTGATGGCGCGGACCATGCCGCGGTTCTGCGGCAGATTGCCTTCGATGAGCCGCGCGCGCCGCGCCAGTGGAACCGGGCGGTGCCGCGCGACCTCGAAACCATTGTCCTCAAGGCGATGGCGAAGAACCCGGCGGAACGCTACGCCAGCGCTGCGGCGCTGGCTGCGGACCTGCGGCGGTTCGCGGCCGGCGAGCCGATCCAGGCCAGGCCGCTGGGATGGGCCGAGCGCGCCTGGCGCTGGGCCAAGCGCAAGCCGGCCGTCGCCGCCCTGCTGGTCATCAGCGTGCTGGCGGCGACTTCCCTGGCGGGAGTGTTGTTCTGGTCCAACACGGCACTGCGCGCCGCCAATGCCCGCGAGCGCCAGCGTGCCCAGGAAGCGATTGACGCTCAAGAACGAGCAGTGCTGCGCGCCCGCGAAGCTGAAGAGCGCGAACGCCTGGCTCGCCGGTATCTCTATGCCGCGCAGTTGAACCTGGTCCAGCAGGCGTGGGAGCGCGGGCATGTCGGCCGGGTGCGTTCCTTGCTCGATGGACTGCGGCCCTCGGCGGGACAAGAAGACCTGCGTGGCTTCGAGTGGTACTACTACCAGCGGCTGAGCCATCGGGATCGTTTCACGCTGCGCGGGCACGACCATGTCGTCAGCGCCGTGGCCGTGGGAGCGGATGGCCGGCTGCTGGCGACCGGCAGCTATGACCGCCAGATCAAGCTCTGGGACCGAACGACCGGCCAGCTGCGCGCCACGCTGACGGGACATCAGGGCTGGGTCACCTCACTCGCACTTTCACCCGATGGTAAGACCTTGGCTTCGGGTAGCCATGACCGCACCGTGAGGCTCTGGAGTCTTCCTCTCGGGCAAATGGGCCGTAAGCTGTCGTTCGCCAGCGGCGTCGATAGCCTGGCTTTTTCGCCGGACGGGTGCATCGTGGCCGTGGGCTGCCGGGACGGTACGCTGCAACTTTGCCCGTTGACCGGCGACGCGGAGCGCACCAGCCTGGCTGGACACGGCGATGCGGTGTTGTCGGTGGCGTTTTCGCCCGATGGCTCCGCACTGCTCACGGGCAGCGCCGACCGCACTGCCATCCTTTGGGACGTGACGGCCGCCCAGCCCCGTCAAACGCTGTCCGCTCATGCGGATAGCGTGCGTGCCGTGGCGTTCGCACCGGACGGCAGCCTGTTCGCCACGGGCAGCGCCGATGAAACCGTCAAGGTCTGGGACGCTGGTTCGTGCCGCGAGCGCTGGACGCTGCGCGGCCAGGCAGACTCGGTGGCCGCACTGGCCTTCGCGCCGGATGGCCGCTCCCTGGCCAGCGCGGGCGGCGAACCTGTCAACCCGTTGCGGCCCAGCGAGCCGCTGTTCAAGCTCCGGACTGTGCGGACGCGGCCCGGCGAAGTGAAACTCTGGAACGTGCGCACCGGCATGGAGCGCGCGACCTTGAAGGGACATGCGGGCCCAGTCTACTGCTGCCAGTTCGCTCCCGACGGCGCGACTCTGGTCACGGGCAGCGACGATATGACAGCCATCGGCTGGGACGTGGCCGGCGCGGAGCAAGCGACGTTGCCCGGCCACAAGCTGGAGGTCAACTCCCTGGCCTTTGCGCCGGACGGCAAGACGCTGGCGACCGTCAGCGACGACCGCATGGCCAAGCTGTGGGACATCGCCAGCGGCGAGGAACGGGCCAATGTCGAACCGACGCGGTCCAACTTGAAGTTCGTCGTTTACTCGCCCGATGGCCGGCTGCTCGCCATCGGCGGCGGCGATCGGACGATCAAGCTGTGGGACGCGGCCAGCGGTCAGGAAGCGGCAACCCTGCGCGGCCACGGCCGGACCATCCGCTCGATTGCGTTCTCCGCGGACGGCAAGCTGTTGGCGACCGGGGCCGGCGATCCGACCACGCCGCCCGCGCAGCCGTTTCCCGGCGAAGTGAGACTTTGGGACGTGGCCAGCCGCCGGGAACTGCGCAGCTTCGCGGGCCATCCGAAGCCGGTGCGCTCGGTGGCCCTGTCGCCTGATGGCCGGGTGCTGGCATCGGCCAGCGACGACCGGACCGTGAAGCTCTGGGACACGTACACCGGCCGCGAACGGGCAACGCTGACGGGCCATACCCACTGGGTGCGCTATGTCGCCTTTTCCGCCGATGGCAAGACGCTGGCCTCGGCGAGCAACGACAACACGGTCAAGCTCTGGGACATGCCCAGTGGCCGGGAACGGCTGACGCTGCGCGGGCACCGGGCCGGCGTGCTGATCGTCGTGTTCTCCCCGGATGGGCAGACCGTGGCCAGCGGCAGCACCGACGGCACCGTCAAGCTGTGGGACCTCGTCACCGGACAGGAACGCGCGGTGCTCGAAGGGCATCGCGGCTCGATTCGCGCCGTCGCGTTCTCACCGAACGGCAAGCTCCTCGCCACCGGCGACAACGATTCGCGCGTCAAGCTCTGGTACGCCGCGCGCGAATAACCTACCCGTCTCTCCGTGAGCCAACGGCAAGCGCTCGCGTACTCCCAACACGCCGGATTCCGATTAAAGCATGCACTTTTCGTTATATTTTTCCGCAACGGCCCCATTAGAATATCGTTCACCCGGCTACCGACACACCGCTGGCCCCGCTCCCCGGTGGGGCGCTGACGCACCAACCCAGGTACAGCATCATGAGTGAACGCAACGGCTCCACTGGCTGCCTCTCGCGCACATACTTCAAGAACGCCCACATCATTGATGGCACTGGCCGGGCCGCTTATCAGGGCGGCCTGCTGGTCGAAGGGGAAAAGATCAAGGCCGTCGGTACGCTGCACCCGGAGCCGATGGGGCCGGATGTCACGGTCATCGACTTGGCCGGCAATACGCTGATGCCCGGTATGATCCTGTCACACGTCCACCTGAGCTACAACCACGTGCGCGACCTGCCCGACCTCGACCTGAAGCAACCAGCCGAGGTTTCGACCATTGCCGCCGTCTGCAACGCCCGCACCATGCTGGATTGCGGCTACACCTCCGGGCTTTCGGCTGGCGCGTTGCACATGGTCGATATCCACATCCGCAACGCCATCAACGCCGGTAAGATTCCGGGGCCGCGGTTGCTCGCGGCCGGGCGCGACCTGTGCCAGACCGGCGGCATGCTCGACTGGAACCCCTCCTGGTTGCGTCTCGGCATGGAGGGGCTGGGCGTCTTCGTCGATGACCCGTGGGCAGTCCGCAAGGCCGTGCGCCAGATGGTCAAGGACGGCGCGGACATGATCAAGATGTACATCACTGGCGAAGGACTGCTGCTGGAGTGCCAGCAGACCGAGTTGACCTGCACGCAAGAAGAAATCGACGCGATGGTCGAGGAAGCCCACCGCCGCAATCGCCTGTGCTCGGTGCATGCTCGCAGTTCCGAAAGCTGCCAGATGGCGGCGCGCGCCAAGGTGGACCTGATCGACCACGCCACCTTCATCGACGACGAAACGCTCGACATGATCGCCGAGGCTGGCAGCTTCGTCGCTCCGGGGCTCGACTACATTGTCAGTACGCTGGCCTACGCCAAGGCGGGCGGTTTCCGCTGGCTCGGTTCCTACGAGAACTTCCTCGACAAGACGCACTATCAGGAGGAACTCGACGCGGCCATCATCAACATCGGCAAGGCGCACGAGCGCGGTATCAAGCTGCTGATCGGCAGCGATTTCGGCTTCGAGTGGTGCCCGCATGGCACCTACGGCCGGGAACTGACGCACCTCGTCAAGCTGGTCGGCTACAAGCCGATGGATGCTTTGGTAGCGGCGACGAAGCTCGGCTCGGAAGCGATGCGGATGCAGGACAAAATCGGCACCCTGGAAGCCGGTAAGTACGCGGACCTGCTGGTAGTGGACGGCAACCCGCTCGCGGACATCTCGATCCTGGAAGACCGTAACCGCATCACGCATATCATGAAGGGCGGCGAGTTCTTCCGCCAGCCGACAGAGAAGACCGCCACACGGAACCGCAACGCGACGCCGGCCAGCAGCGTTCCAAGCTGGGCGACGTGGTAAGTCAAAACGCGCGGAATCACTCCACCTCACAGGACAAACGTCATGCAAGCCACCATCAACGGCAGCAATCTTCACTATGAATCACAGGGCGAAGGGCCACCCATCGTTTTCGTGCATGGCCTGGGGGGCACCTCCAACGTCTGGCACGCGCAGCGCGCGGTCCTGTCGCGTTACTTTCGCGTCGTGGCCTTCGATCTGACCGGCTCGGGCCGTTCGGACAAGAGCAAGGCTAGCTATTCCATCGATGGCTGGGCCGATGACATCGCGGGTCTGATCGATCATTTACAACTGGACCAGGCCGTGGTCGTTGGCCATTCAATGGGCACCGTGATCGTCCAGAAGTTCGCCGCCAAATATCCGCAACGCACCAAGGCCATCGTGCTCGCCGGCGCGCTGGTCGAACTGGGAGCGCCGGGCAAGGAAGCGTTCACCAAGCGGGCCGAAACGGTCGAGCAGCAGGGCATGATCGGCGTCGCGGACGCGGTGCTGGGCGGCGCACTCTCGGCGGGCAGCCGGGAAGGTAATCTCGCGCTGACGGGCCTGGTGCGCGAGATGCTGCTCTCGAACTGCCCGAAGTGCTATGCCGGCCATTGCCGGGCGCTGGTGGCCGGCTCCGCCAAGGCCGACCAGGCGAAGATCACTTGCCCAACGCTGCTGGTCGTCGGCGACCAGGACCCGGTCACGCCGCTGCCGTTGCAGCGCCAGATTGCGGCGGCCATCGCCAATAGCCGCATTCGCATCGTGCCGAATACCGCCCACCTGACCATGCTGGAAACGCCGGCCGCGTTCAATGCCATCGTGCTGGAGTTCCTGGCGACCATTTAGAACGGTTTGCAAATGGGTGTAGCACCCGGCGCTACGGTCCGCACAGCGGACCCTACGTAATGCCCATAGGGTCTGCTGTGCGGACCACTACAGCCGGTCGCAAATTGCTCTAGCTTGTAAAGCTGCCAGCAGCCCAAAGAGGATTTGTCGATGAAAGTCATCGGTCGAATGACGTGGTGTGTGGTCATCAGTTTGGTGGCGTTCGCCGGTTCGGTTCGCCCTTGCCTGGCGGACGGACCGAACGCCGCCGTGCGGATTGTGCCGCCCGAAGGTGACGGCGTCAAATACTGGCCGCGCTGGCGCGGACCGTCCGGTCAGGGCATCGTGGAGCCGGGCGGCTACGTCGATCAATGGTCCGATACCGAAAACGTGCTCTGGAAGGTCGATCTGCCCGGCAACGGCAATTCGTCGCCGATTATCTGGGCCGACCGTATTTTCCTGACCGCCTCGAAGGATGGCGGTAAGAAACGCTCGATCCTCTGTCTGAACCGCGCCGACGGCAAGCTGCTCTGGGAAACCGCCGCGCCCGATGCCACGCCGGAAAAGATTCAGCCAAAGAACGGTTATGCCTCGGGCACTCCTTCCACTGACGGCGAGCATGTCTGGGCCTACTTCGGCAATCACGGGCTGATCTGCGTCGATTTCGCCGGCAAGCTCGTCTGGCACCAGACCTTCGGCGAGATGGACGCCTACCATGGCACCTCCTGTTCACCGTTGCTCTACAAGGACCGCATCATCGTCTTTCAGGACCACCGCAGCAAGTCGGGCTCCTTCGTGGCCGCGTTCGACAAGAAAACTGGCAAAGAACTCTGGAAGACCGCACGCAAGGAAAAGGTCGGCTGGGGCTCGCCCATCGCCATCCGCGTCGGCGACCGCGACGAGATCATCGTCAGCAGTGAGTTCCGCGTCTATGCGTACCATCCAGAAACCGGCAAGGAACTCTGGAGCTGCGCGGGCAACCTGGTGGAGGTGACGCCGACCCCTGCCGTCGGCCATGGCCTGCTGTACTGCTGTTCCGGCCGCGTGGGGCCGACGCTGGCCATCAAGCCGGGCGGCAGCGGCGACGTGACCAAGACCC
>JAEUIF010000466.1 GCA_016795185.1 Planctomycetia bacterium
GAGTTGCCCGCCAACACCTGGACCGAGGTCAAACCAGACTTCAAGCTGCCCGAGGCGATCAAGGACGCCCGCAGGCTGACCGGCGATGGTTTCAGCGACAGCGTCTACCGCTCGAAGATCGGCACGATCCTGATTCGCACCGGCATCGAATCGAAGACCGCCGGCTATTCTCCCGGCTTCTACACGAACACGACCGTGGAGTGGGACCTGCGGACCGACAAGGCCAGGGTGCTGGAGATCAGCAACTGGGGCGGCGGCTCGTACTCGCCCGGCAAGCTGCTGCCCGGCTTCAAGGAGCACGTCACGCCCATGCCTCGGCATACCTACGACGGCATCTGCTACGTCGAGGAAGAGGACGCCCTGTACATGATGCTCGGCGCCCACGGGCGCAGCTTCAGCAAGGAGTTCGACGACGCGACCAAGGAAGCCTACAGTCAGGATGTGAACTCCACCTGGAAGCTGGACCTGGCCACGGGCCGGTGGACCCGCATTCCCGAGAGCGTACGCAAGTTCTGGAACGAGAATACCTGCTCGCCTTACGAATCCCACCTGCAACACTGGCCGGCTGGCAACAAGCTGCTATTCCTCAGCGATCGAGGCACTCACGCCGCCGAGTTCGACTTGAAAGCTCAGAAGTGGGAGAAGGTGGAAACCAAGGACAAGCCGCCCATGTCGCTCTACAACGCTCGCTCGACCTGGGACAGCAAGCGGCAGCTCTGGATCTTCCGGCTCGGGCCGAGCCTCTGCTCCTACGACCCACGGACCCGAGAGTTCAAGACCCTGCCAGCACCGTATCCCGCCCCAGAGGACAAGAAGGACATCCGCAACGCGATGAAGGGCATCACCTACATCGCCAAGCACGACGTTTACCTGGTCAACGGCCCCACCGCTGACGACACCTGGGTCTACGCGCCGGAGAAGGGCTCGTGGTCGCAGGTCAAGGCTGCCGGGCCGAAGCTGATCAACGGCTACTTGCAGTACGATCCGAAGTCGGACCAGGTCATCCTGTCCTACCAGCAGACGACGTTCCGGTTCCGGTACGAGCCGACCGGGAAACCGTAACCCTACTGGAAAGAGTGCCCAGCCTGTCGCAGTGCCTGCTGTGCCTTCTCCAAGTCGGCCGTCTTCACCAGGACCTAGTCGGTGTCGTAGGTCGAGATGCGGTCTTTGACGTTCCTGACACCTTCTGTTTCGCTCAAGAACGGCTGCGCGACGCCTGGCAGCCGATATGGGCCGCTGCTCGGATGCAGGCAGCCACCTGAAGGTGCGATGGCGGGCGATAGGCGCCTCGCTTCCACACGAAAACGAACCGAGCAGGGCCCAACCAGCATCGGAGCGGCTTGACCCGAAGGGCGTGGCAGAGAAAGCCCTGGGAGTTGGCTACCACCACTGCTGCCCCCAGCCCGGCACGCACGCAATTCAGCGACACGGAAGCCGTGCTGGTCTCCACCGCCACCCGCAGCATCCCTAGCAAACCCTTCTCGTGCAGAACCGCTTCAAAGCGTTGCCGCGAGTAGTCCTCCGGACGATTCAGGATCAGGGGATACTGGACCAGGTGGCGCAACTGAAGCCGCGACTTCTTGGCCAGCGGATGCTCCGGCGGCGCGACCATAAGGTAGTCCAGCTCATAGGCAGCCTCATGGACAATCGTTGCCGGCGGCGCGTGGCCGGGGCCGGGGTCGAACGTCAGCCCCAAATCTGCGGCCCCACTGGCCACCAGGTGATCCAAGTCCTCTTCCCGGGGATGAAACAAGACGAGTCGGACCGTGGGATACTGCTGCTGGAACGGCACGAGTCCGCAGGCCACCTCTTCCTGGAGCATGCGAATGTCGCTCACCAAGCGAATCTCCGTCGGCGCGACTCCCTGTTCTTCACGAAGCACCTGGCGGGCGGAATCGAGGCCATCGAGCAGCGGTTGCATCATCGCCAGTGTGCGCTGACCGGCGGGCGTGGCCACGACGCCGCCCTGGTGTCTCTGGAACAGTTCGACGCCCAGTTCCCGTTCGAGTGCTTGCACCTGTTCCCAGACGGCGGGACCGGAGAGATGCAAGGCGCGCGCCGCCGGTGCGAAGCCTTGCTGCCGGCAAACTTCACAGAAACTGCGTAGTTGCGCCAGGGTGATGTCCTTGTACGAGCGGCGGGCCATGATGACACCGGGATGCCAAAGTACGATCAGTTGTTTCATTAGATTAATCCAAATACTCATTAGGATGCAATCGCTATTACCTAACGCCACCAACGCGGTAGACTGAGATCGTCTGCGGCCTACCCCTGCCTGCTCCTACCTCTCAATGGAGGCTCTGCCATGCCGACACACCTGGACATCCATCGCCGCGATTTCTTTCGGGCCGGCACGCTCGGCCTGGGTGGGCTGGCCTGGCCCAACCTGTTTTGCCGCGCCGAGGCCGGCACCGCCAACCCGTCCGGTGCATTGACGGTCGAGGAGTCGGGCAAGTCTCCCGACAAGAAACTCATCGTGACATCACCAGGCGTCTACAAGGCCGTCGTCTGGCAGGCGTCCGGCGGGGGCATCAACGAGTTCTACGACCTCGCCAGCGATCCCGAGGCGAAACGAAACCTGGGAACGGCCTGGGGACTGTTCGAGGTCGGCTGGCACGGGGCCGCGTTGCCGAAAGACGTGAAACCGGACCCGGTCAAGGGAGATTCGGAGAACGGCAACTATGGTTGCCGCTTCTGGCCGACGCCGCCTCACGACTGCAAGAAACTCCAGGCCGAAGGTGAACTGGACGTGGTCGAAAAGTCCCCGGCGCGCGTCCGCGTCCGCGCCCAGTCGTGGTTTACCTTCTGGTCCCGCTACGTTGATAAGAACATGCCGGTCGCGGCGTACTACACGTTTTACCCCTCGGGGCAGATCGCGATTCAGGTGCGCGTGCGGAAACTGGATCGCCGCTTCCAGTGGAGCGTCGAGTACGGCCCTCACCTCCATGTCCCCGCGTCCGCGAAGGATCCGGCGGTCGATCCCGGCTTCATCTTCAGCACGCCCAAGGTGGAAGCCGCCAAGGATGGGGGCTTCGCGCCAGCGGAGGAATTGGTCCTGGCGACCAGCGCCAAGCTGCCGACCGCCTTGATGCTGACGATTCCCGCCGAGGCACACACGCTCTTCGATCGCCACATGCGCCACAACGGAAGGAGCGTCAACTGGGATCGCTTCGGTTACGGCTCGAATCAGGTCGTGATGGACGCCGGCTACGATCACACCTGGGCTTGCTTGATGCAAATGGGCACGCAGGGCCACACGCTGGTCCCGCCGCTTCGCAATGCCAAGGACGCGCTGCCTCACGCCATGCAGTACCGCGTGCCAGCCAGGATCGACGGGGCGGAACTGGTCAAGGACGATGCCGGGGACCTGAACCAGGATGGCTACAACGAGTCGGAAGGTTGCCATGTGCTCAAGGGACCGGGGCCGCTGGCGTTCACCTACGAGCGCGGCGCGGGGGCCGGGTTTGCGCCGGCACTCAAGGTCATCGGCTGGCAAGGCGCCGCGCCGCGCACGGCCAAAGTCGATGGCAAGGACGTTCCAGTCATTGCGGCCGTTGTCGAAGGAAAGTTGCTCGTTCAGCTGTTCGGTACGATTCCGGGTGCAAAGGTGAAGGTTGAGATTGCTTGAGGCTTCACGCTACCTCTCAACGGAGGCTCTACCATGCTGACACTCCTGGGCGACCGCCACCGTTTTTGCGATGGCATCGATCGCCGCGACTTTCTGCGGGTCGGCGCGCTCGGTCTGGGTGGCTTGACCCTGCCCGACCTGCTGCGGCTTCGCGCCGAGAACGGCACCGCCACGAAGCGGCGCGCCGTGATCATGGTCTGCCTGGCGGGCGGTCCGAGCCACATCGACATGTGCGATCTGAAGCCCGGCGCCCCGGACAACATCCGTGGCGAGGTCAAGCCGATCCAGAGCAGGGTCCCCGGCTTCGAGATCTGTGAACACATGCTGCTGCAGGCGTCGATCGCCGACCAGCTGGCATTGGTCCGCACAGTCCAGTTCGTCGAGCCGATGCAGCACGAACTCGAAGAGGTCTACACCGGCTTTCCCATCGCAGCCAAGCGGCCGTCGCTGGGCAGTGTGACCAGCCGGTTTCACGGCGGCCACCCGAACATGCCGCCCTACGTCTGCCTCGACTACGGTGGCGACAAAAGGTCCTATGAGAACCCCCAGTACCTCGGCACCGCTCACCGGCCCTTCACCGCTTCCGGCAGCGAGGGCGTGAAAAACCTGTCCCTGCCGCGCGGCCTGACGATCGATCGCCTGTGCGACCGCCAGAAGCTGGCCGAACAGTTCGATACCCTGCGCCGCGACATCGACCAAGCCAACCAGTTCGCCAGCATCGACACCTACACCGCCCAGGCCATCGACATGATCTCATCGCCCAAGGTCCGGGAAGCGTTCGACGTAACCGTTCACTCAAGAATGTGTCAGAATGGCGCAGCTGCACGCGGTTCGACTTCATAGCATGAGCGCA